>JANLFS010000033.1:19164-27109 GCA_024655925.1 Bacillota bacterium
CCTCATGAACCCGGCGAGGACGATCAGATCCGGTGCAAACGACTCGACACACGCTGCGAGCGCTTCCTCGAACTTGTCGCGCGACGCGAACTCCCGCCTTACGACCGCCGCGACAGGCACTCCAGACGCCCTCGCGCGGTCGAGAGCAGGGGCGTCCCTGACATCACTGACGACCGCTGCGACTTCCGCGTCTATCTCTCCAGAGCGGACCGCGTCCAGGATCGCCTGAAGGTTGGTTCCCCTGCCGGAGGCCATGACGACAATCCTCATGTACGACCCCCCACAAGTCGGACCGTGCCATCGCCCGGGGTGATCCGTCCGATCATGTAAGGAACCTCCCCCGAAGCAGCCAGGGCCTCGAGCGCTCGGCCGGCGTCGAAGTCACGGACGACAACGATGTAGCCAATCCCCATGTTGAACACCCTCGCCATCTCACCAGCACTTACGTTGCCCATCTCCTGAATCAGACCGAAGATCGGCGGCGTCGGCCAAGATGACACTTCGAGTTCAATGGCAGTGCCGGCAGGCAGCATCCTCGGGGGGTTCTCGATCAGTCCTCCCCCGGTGATGTGGGCCATGCCCCGGATCTGGACCACGCGTGCAAGATCTGCAACAGCCCGGGCGTAAATTCGCGTCGGCTCGAGGAGCACCTGACCCAGAGGTCTGTCCAGGCAGGACGGGGTGTCCGAGAGCAGGAACCCCCCCGCCTGCAGAAGCACCCGGCGGGCCAGAGAGAACCCGTTACTGTGGAGGCCTGAGGACGCGAGCCCGATCACGACATCGCCAGGCCTGATTCCCGAGCCGTCGACGACCTGTTCGCGGTCCACCACACCGACAGCGAACCCGGCGATATCGTACTCCCCGTCGGGGTAGAACCCGGGCATCTCGGCTGTCTCCCCCCCGATCAGGGCGCACCCAGCCCGCATGCATCCCTCCGCCACCCCAGAGACAATCTGCGCGACGCGCTCAGGGACTAGATGCCCGCATGCAATGTAGTCCAGGAAGAAGAGGGGCCTCGCCCCTGACACTAGCACGTCGTTGACACACATCGCTACCGCATCGATGCCCACGGTGTCATGGCGGTCCAAGGCGAACGCGAGCTTGAGCTTCGTGCCAACCCCGTCCGTCCCCGCCACGAGGACAGGATCCCGGAACTGTGCTACATCCAGCCGAAACAGGCCACCAAATCCACCGATATCACTGAGGACACCCGGAGTGAAAGTCCGCCGAACTGATTCCCGCATGAGTTCCACTGCCCGCTCGCCGGCATCTATGTCCACGCCCGATTCACGGTAGGACACCGAGACAGGGCATTCATCCCTGCCGTGCCCGTCGGGAGCCTCAGGGTAACGGCCATCGAAGCATGCAGTACACAGCCCAAACGGAGCGGGGCACCCAGACTCGGACGCCAGGTCCGAAAGACAGCGCAGCATGCCGTCTATGGAGAGATAGTGCAGGGAGTCCGCCCCGATCTGTTGCCGTATTTCCTCCGTCGACTTCGTGGCCGCTACGAGTTCACCTCGTTCGGAGGTGTCTATCCCATAGTAGCAGCAGTGGGTGACAGGCGGAGACGACACCACGAGGTGCACCTCTCGGGCGCCCGCTTTTCGCACGAGGTTTATAAGCCTGGAACTGGTGGTCCCTCGGACTATGGAATCATCCACAAGTACCACCCGTTTGCCCGAAACGCTGCGCTCGACGGCGTTGAGCTTGAGCCTGACCCCGAGGTCCCTCTGATCCTGCGATGGCTGGATGAAGGTGCGGCCCATGTAACGGTTCTTCATGAGCCCGTGCTCGTACGGAATCCCGCTCGCCGCGGAGAAACCGAGTGCCGCTCCCACCCCTGACTCTGGAACTGGGACGACCACGTCCGCCTGTATGGTGGTCTCGTCGGCCAATTGCCGCCCGAACCTCTCCCGAGCCTCGGCAACGCTTATCCCGTCTATCGTGCTGTCGGGGCGGGCGAAGTAGATGTACTCGAAAACGCACGTGGCGGGGCGGGCACACCGGCCGGAAGCCCTGGTCCTGGCGGAGCGGATGCCATCCCTCGTGATGATCGCAATCTCCCCACGGGCCAAATCCCTCTGGCGGGCCGCTCCCACCGCATCCAATGCGCATGACTCTGACGCCACGAAAGTGCCGGAAGGACCGGTTCCCGCAACCAGCGGCCGGAACCCGTGTGGGTCCCTCACTGCGTAGATAGTGTCGCCTTCCATGATGAGTATCGAGTACGAACCCCGCAGGTCCTCCATGACCCGCTCTATGGCACCGACCATCCCGAGAGAGTGGTACCTGGCGATCAGACATCCGATAACCTCCGAGTCCGACGTGCTCTGGAAGACCACACCAGAGCGGCCGAGGTCCTCCCGGAGTCTTTCCGCGTTGGTGAGATTGCCGTTATGGGCGACGGCCATCATGCCGCCGATGTAACGGAATACAAAGGGTTGGGCGTTCATAGGCTCGCTTCCGCCCGAGGTGGAGTAGCGAACGTGCCCGATGGCAGTCCGCCCCGGAAGGGCAGAGAGGGTGTCCGGCCCGAAAACCTCTGACACCAGGCCCATGTCCTTGATGACCTTGATCGTGCCGGAGCTGAAAGCAGAGATCCCCGCGCTCTCCTGTCCCCGGTGCTGCAAAGACAAGAGGCCGTAATAGGTCTGCTGAGACGCGTCTCGGTCGACGCACGCCCCGAACACGCCGCACTCCTCGTGAAGCTTGTCCTGCCAGGCGCTCACCCCTGCATCGCGCACGGTATCGCCTCCCTGTACCCCCTCGAAATGTCCGACACGGCCAGATCCAGTGATGACGCCGCCCCGGATGCCTCCCCGCCCGTGAACTCGACGAACAGCCGGCACCCGCCCGTCGTTCCGATCACGGTGGCTTCGACCCCCATATCCGCAGCGAGGCTTCTGAGGTCTCGAACCTGCTCCGGTCGGACGGTCACGAGAACGCGAGACGCGCTTTCGCTGAACAGGTACCGGCTTGGTGGCAGGGACGTCTCGATGCTCACATGGGCTCCGACGTCTCCGAGAATGCAGCATTCCGCCAGCGCAACCCCGAGCCCGCCTTCTGACAGGTCATGAGCCGACTCAATGAGACGAGAGGCCCCTGCCCTGACAAGCAGATCTATCAGACGCGCCTCCGCCGAGAGGCTCAAGGTCGGAATCGGGCCTGCTTCGACCCCTCCGATCAGCGCCAGGTAGGCCGACCCCCCTATCTCGTCCCGCGTTGTGCCAAGAAGGACGATGGTGTCTCCTGCACGCTGGAACCCTGAAGGCACTCGCCGGGACACATCCTCGAGCACGCCAACCATGCCGATGACAGGCGTCGGGTATATCGCGGTTTCCCCATCCTCGTTGTAGAAGCTCACATTCCCCCCGGTCACGGGAGTTCCAAGAGCCAGGCAGGCGTCCTTCATGCCCCGAACGCACTCTCTGAACTGCCAGAAGACCTCGGGTTTCATCGGATTTCCGAAGTTCAGGCAGTTGGTAATGGCTAGGGGCCGCGCTCCGGCACACGCGACATTCCGTGCGGCCTCTGCCACTGCGAGAGCAGCGCCACCCCTCGGGTCGAGATAGCAGAACCTGGCGTTCGCGTCGGTGGCCAGCGCAATCCCTTTCGATGTCCCAGATAGCCTGAGTACGGCTGCGTCGGACCCGGGGCCGGCCACAGTGGCTGCCCCCACTTGGTGGTCGTACTGGCGGTAGACCCACTCCTTGCTGGCTATGCTGGGTGAGCACAGCAGGCGCAGGAGGGCGTCACCCAGATCGGGGGCATCCGTGATAGACGAAAGGTCGAACGCACGGAGACGCTCAATGTACTCCGGCTCTCTCGCCTCCCGGTCATACACAGGAGCCATGTCGGCAAGAGCTTTCGCCGGAACCTGCGCGACAATGGTTCCACCCTCCCGTATTGTGATGAAGCCGTCCTCGGTGACGTGCCCGACCACGGACGCCTCCAGTTCCCACTTGGAGAGAATCTCCCGTACCTCATCTTCCTTCCCGGGCACTGGAACCAGGAGCATCCGCTCCTGAGACTCGGAAAGCATCACCTCATAAGGGGTCATGCCCGATTCCCGCCTCGGGACCTTGTCCAGATCCACGACCATCCCGGAGTCTCCGCGGGATGCCATCTCGCAGGAGGAACAAGTGAGACCAGCCGCGCCCATGTCCTGTATGCCGAGGACACACCCTCGTGCCACGAGCTCAAGGCACGCCTCGAGCAGCAGTTTCTCTCTGAACGGGTCTCCAACCTGGACCGCTGACCGCCTCTCCACAGCCTCGTCCGTCAAGTCCGCCGAGGCAAAGGTGGCGCCGTGGATCCCGTCGCGGCCTGTCCTGGCACCGATCACCATGACGCTGTTTCCCGTTCCCCGAGCTGCTCCCCTCTTGATGTCCTCATGCCGCATCACCCCAACACACATCGCGTTCACAAGTGGGTTATTCGCGTAGCTTGGGTGGAACCAGACCTCCCCACCGACCGTTGGGATGCCCACCGCGTTTCCGTAACCTGAGATGCCAGACACCACGCCTTCGAAGAGTGTTCGGGTCCTGGCCGAGGAGAGGTCTCCAAACCGCAGGGAATCAAGGATGGCTATAGGCCTGGCACCCATCGTGAAGATGTCCCTGATGATCCCCCCCACGCCGGTTGCCGCCCCCTGATAGGGCTCGACTGCGGAGGGATGGTTGTGACTCTCTATCTTGAAGACGATGGCAAGCCCGTCCCCGATATCGACAATGCCCGCATTCTCCCCGGGGCCCTCCAGGACGCACGGCCCGGAGGTGGGCAGGGTGCGGAGGACTCTCTTTGAGTTCTTGTAGGAGCAATGCTCGGACCACATGACGGAGAACATGCCGATCTCCACCAGTCCCGGGTCGCGTCCCAGGATCTCACAGATCCGCTGGTACTCCTCGTCAGAAAGCCCCATCTCACGCCAGACGCTGGTCCCGGAGTCCACTGCCGCCGCCCCCTTTCACCCACGCTGCTACGGACTCGAAGAGAAGACGGCCGTCGGTCCCACCGAGTATCTCCTCGGAAGCGCGTTCAGGATGGGGCATCAGCCCGAACACGTTTCCGCCGGGGCTGCATATCCCCGCGATGTTCCCCGCACTTCCGTTGGGATTCGCCGCTTCGGTTACGCGCCCCTGAGGATCGGAGTACCTGAACACCACTCTTCCGGACGCCTCCAGTTCAGCGAGGGTCGCAGGGTCCGCGTAGTAGTTACCTTCCCCGTGGGCGATGGGCAGCATGAGGACCTGGCCGACCCGGAGGCTGGACGTGAACGGAGTCTCGGTGGTCTCCACCCTGATGTGGCACGGGCGGCACACGAACTTCCTGCTTGTGTTGGGAAGCATCGCACCCGGCAGAAGGCCTGCCTCCAGGAGCACCTGGAATCCATTGCAGATCCCCAACACCGGACCACCTCTGAGGGCGAACTCCCGGACCTGGTCCATCACAGGAGAGAACCTGGCGATCGCCCCGGCGCGCAGGTAGTCTCCGTGGGCAAACCCTCCGGGAAGAACAACACAGTCGAACCCATCCACGGACGCGCTGCGGTGCCATATGAACCCGGCTTCGAACCCGGCAGCCTCGATCGCCTGCATACAGTCGCGATCGCAGTTGGAGCCAGGGAAGACGACAATGCCGAATCTCATCGGCCCGATTCCTCCTGAAGATCGAACTCATAGACCTCAGTGACCGGATTGGCCAGAAGCTTTCTGGATACCTCGTCCACTAGGTCCCTCGCGGCTTCCTCATCCGGCGCTGAGAGGAGGAGTTCGAGATGTTTGCCTACCCTCACGTCTGCCACCCCGTCATATCCCATTGAAAGCAGGGCCCTTCTGACCGCGTCTCCCTGCGGATCCAGGATCGACTTCTTCAGACTGACACGGACGAAGGCTCGGAAGTTCACCTGCGCCCACCTCCCGTGATCCTGGCCAGGACCTCAGAGTAGGCTTCGTCAACACCACCCATGTCCCGCCTGAACCGGTCCTTATCCAGCTTGTCCCTGGTCTCGACGTCCCAGAGCCTGCAGGTATCGGGGGATATCTCGTCGCCGAGCACCAGCTGGCCCCCGGCAGTGCCGAACTCGAGCTTGAAGTCTACGAGGATCAGCCCACGATCGCGGAGAAAGGCCTTCAGGACCTCATTGACCCGGAGGGCAGTGTCTCGCATCTCCGCGACCACGTCAGCTGGTGCGAGGTCCAGAGCTTCGATATGAGATTCAGTCACCAGGGGGTCGCCGAGCGAATCGTCTTTGTAGTAGAACTCCACCACCGCCCTAGGGAGCTCGGTGCCTTCGGGTATCCCAAGCCTCCTCGACAGGCTTCCGGCCGCTATGTTCCTCACGACCACCTCAAGCTTGACCATGTCGAGGCTACGTACCACCATCCCGGTCTCTCCCTCGAGCCGCACGAAATGCGTGCGCACCCCGTTCGCCTCTAGAAGTCTGAACAACTCGGCGGACATGAGGTTGTTCACCCGGCCCTTGCCCGCGATCGTCCCCTTCTTCTTGCCGTCGAACGCGGTGGCGTCGTCTTTGAACTGCATCAACACTAGCTCCGGATCGGGCAAACGAAAGACTACCTTCGCCTTGCCTTCATACAGCTTACACAAGCTCTGAGTCAAGTTGCGCCCCTCCTTGTCTTCTGAGACTACTTGTTCTGCATCGAAACTTCGAGATCAGCTTCTCGGACTTTCTCCGCCATCTCGGCCCTCCGCCTCAGCAGACGCTCGGAGAGGTCCGGGTTCTCCAGAGCGAGGATCTCTGCGGCCAGAATCGCGGCGTTCTCCGCACCTCCCACAGCCACAGTCGCGACGGGGACTCCAGGGGGCATCATGACTGTGGACAGGAGCGCATCAAGCCCTCCGAGGGTCCCGGACGAAATCGGAACGCCTATCACCGGGACCACGGTGTTAGACGCGAGAGCGCCCGCGAGGTGCGCGGCGAGCCCGGCTCCTGCGATGATGACGCGAATGCCTCTCTCCCGCGCTGTCCGGGCGTACTCAGACGCGGCATCCGGAGTTCGATGCGCAGATATCACTCTCGCCTCGCATGCAATCCCGAGAGATGAGAGTGTCTCAACTGCGCGAGCCATGATATCCAGGTCTGACTTGCTCCCCATGACCACTCCGACGATAGGGCACTCCATCCCGTTGGCATCCTCCTCGTGCTCCCCGGGAACGCGGGTTATTGGAAATACACAAGCCCCGGCGGTAGTCTCACACGAGTGAAACCTGACCGCCGGGGCTTTTATCCCTCAAGGTGTGGCACCGAATTCACGGTGCCTGCGCCGCTCGGTCCGAGCCCCCCGTGCCGAAGGTCGGTCGGAGGTGGAACCCTAGACGCACTTTCGCTCAAGCGTGCCGTATGCCGTTCTCACACCCTGAGTCTACACCAGCCCAGGGCAAGTGTCAACGAGAGCCACGCAGGACAGCACGTCTGCGCCGTGCGACGGACCGCGGGTACCCCAGGACTTCCGCCCATACGACGCCCATCGCCGCCTGGTCAGCCGCGAGCACCCCGATGCCTTGAAGCCTCGCTGGGCTTTCTTCGGGGCCCGGCCCTCCCGGCTCCGCCGCGATCAGGGGTTCGTCCCATTCGGACGTGCCTTCCTCGCCTTCAGCGCCTTCTGTCTCGCGTGCCTCCTGCCCGAGCGACCCTGGACCTTCCGGCATCTCCCATTCCCGAAGCCTCTCCCGGCCCCACTCCCGCGCTCGCTCATCCCCAAGATCATGCCATCCCGCGGTATATGGTTCATCGGTTCTGGCTCCAGGCTCCTCGAGGCTTTCAGGCCCGCCTGTCACCTCTGTAACTTCGGTCACCTCGGACCCGGTGTAGGGGGCGGGAATAGGTGTCTCCGGGCCGAAAGGCGGCGCCTGAGAGGGCACATAGACCGGACGCGCGTGGGGCATCTCAACCGGCTGGCCCGCCGCCCTCTTTCTTGAT
>JANLFS010000033.1:27119-29424 GCA_024655925.1 Bacillota bacterium
ATTCCGCCTCCGCCCTCTGCATGGTGGCCCTGAGTATGCGGGCGACGAACGAGAAAACAAGGTAGATCACCATCAGGATCGGGACGATGTTCTCCAAAGGTCATGCCCCCTACCGGCTCAGACTACTTCTTCGGGGGCTCGGGCTCGGCCTCCACGGGTCCGGCAGGCCTCGCGCTCGCCCTTGAGATGGACTCCCTCATCTGTGTGTCTGCCTGGACGTTCAGGAGATTGTAGTAGTCCATCACGCCCAGCTTCCCGGCTCGCAGGGCCTCGGCCATTGCTCTCGGAACCTCCGCCTCCGCCTCGACCACGCGTGCCCTCATTTCCTGCACCTTCGCCCGCATCTCCTGTTCGAGGGCGAGGGCGGCAAACCTACGCTCCGCCGCCTTGGCCTGGGCAATATTCTTATCTGCCTCGGCCTGATCCATCTGGAGCCTGGCGCCGATGTTTCGGCCGACATCCACATCTGCGATGTCGATGGAGAGAATCTCAAACGCCGTTCCGTTGTCAAGGCCTTTCGCCAGGACAGTCCTGGATATCGTGTCCGGGTTCTCCAGGACCACCTTGTGGCTCTCGGCGGAGCCGACAGTGGTCACTATGCCTTCGCCGACCCTGGCTATGACCGTGGCCTCCCCTGCGCCCCCAACCAGACGGTCGATGTTGGCCCGCACTGTGACCCTGGCCTTGGCCCGGAGTTCAATACCGTCCTTGGCCACCGCAGCAACCACAGGAGTCTCGATGACCTTGGGGTTCACACTCATCTGCACAGCTTCGAGAACGTTGCGGCCTGCGAGGTCGATGGCCGCGGCACGCTCGAAGGTGAGCTTGATGTCTGCTCTCTGAGCCGCGATCAGGGCATCGACAACCCGGTCCACATTCCCGCCTGCCAGGTGGTGAGCTTCGAGTTTGTCGACGCTCGCGGGTATGCCGGCCTTGACTGCCTTGATCATCGGCATGATGATGCGGGCCGGAATAACCCGGCGGAGCCTCATGCCCACCAGTGTGAACATGCCGACCCTGACACCCGCGGCCCATGCCGAGATCCAGAGGCCCACCGGGATGAAGTTGAGAAGCAGGAGCAGGAAGATGATCACCAGGACCGGTATGAACACCACGAACAGGTCAAACGGGTACAAGAATCTCACTCCCCTTCAGTAGTGATGGGTCGGACCACAACCTTGCTGCCCTCCACGCGGATCACTCGGACCGGGACCCCCCCGGCAATGAACCCACCCTCGGAGAGGGCGTCCACCCGGTCCTCACCTATCTCGACAGTCCCGACGGGACGGAGGGGTGTGAGGGTCACGCCCTCCATGCCAAGGTAGGCGTCGCGGCGCTGCGCGGGCAGGTAGCCTTCGTCGGAGCTCTGTGCCACATCCAGGATTATTCGTCCCGCTCCCCCCATCCGTGCGCCGCGCTTGGATGAGAGGAATGAGACAAGTGCTCCTGTGAGAACGACGGTTATGAACAGCGCAACGGCTAACGCTGTGAGCCCTTGCCCAGGCGTAGGATAGCTCAAGATCAGGCTTCCCATGATGCTCGCAATCCCAAGAATGCCGGCGACCCCGAACCCCGGGATCACAAAGACCTCCACCAGGAGCAGGGCGAATCCGATGATGAACATGGCGACAACTTCCCAGCCCGCCGTGCCACCCATCACGCGCCCTCCGAAGAACAAGGCGAGAGAGACCACACCGATGGTACCCGGGACCCCGAACCCCGGCGTCAGCACCTCCACCACCAGGCCGAGCATTCCCAAGGTGAGCAGAAGCTGGCTTATGATCTCATGAGTCAGCCCCCGGGCTAGCCATTCCGAGGATCTCAAGGTGGCGTCGACTGTCCGAGCGCCCGAAAGCCCAGTCTGCTCCAGCAAATCCAGGCGGTTCTTGACAGTGAAATCGGAGAACTCGAGTTCGCGAGCTTTGGATGCGGTGAGAGTCAGTATCTTGCCGCGCTCGATGAGTTCGGGGATTTCGACGTCTGCGTCCACCATGGCCCCAGCCACTCTCGGATCCCGCCCCCGCATCTCCGCAGTGGATTCGAACTCCGCCCGCACGGCGGAGATGCTCTTCTCCTCTCGGGGCCTGGTCTCCGCAGCTCCCATGCTGCTCCCGGCCTGCATGGCCAGTTGCTCGCACGAGATGGCGATCAGAGCCCCGGCGGACCACGCCCTGGGATTGACGTAGGCGATGGTCCGGATGCCCGAACCCATGATCTCGTCGCGAATGCGCACCGCAGCGTCGACGAAGCCTCCGAACGTGTCGATCTCGATCACCGCAGCATCCACTCCTGCCCGTCTCGCTTC
>JANLFS010000034.1:0-283 GCA_024655925.1 Bacillota bacterium
AACTGGGCATGGTGTGCGAAGACGGAAGCTGGGGGAATTCCCATGGCAATGCTGGAGCTTAAAAACGTATCGGCTTTCTACGGAGTGGTGCAAGCCCTCTTTGAGGTTTCGCTCATAGTCCAAGAAGGCGAGATAGTCTGCCTGATCGGTCCGAACGGAGCGGGCAAGACCACGACCATCAAGACGATAACAGGCATGCTTCGGGCAGCCTCTGGGTCGATCTCGTTTAACGGGAAACCCATTCAGTCTTGGCGGGCGTCGGCGATCGTGCGTGCCGGGATCA
>JANLFS010000034.1:293-29083 GCA_024655925.1 Bacillota bacterium
GCTGCGTTCCGGAAGGCCGCCGCATATTCCCCCGGATGACCGTAGAGGAGAACCTCGAACTAGGCGCCTATGTCCGTCGGCGGAACCGGGCAGAGGTTGTTGAGAGCAGAGATAGAGTCTACGACCTCTTCCCCGTCCTTCGAGACAGGGCGGGGCAGCTCGGCGGTACCCTGTCCGGGGGTGAACAGGAGATGCTCGCGATAGGCCGGGCAATGATGTCTCGCCCGAAGCTGCTGGTTCTGGATGAGCCCTCCATGGGGTTGGCCCCCGTACTCGTGGAGCGGACCTTTGAGGCCATCAAGAAGCTCAACGAGGCGGGGACCACGATTCTCCTCGTGGAGCAGAATGCCAACATGGCTCTCGCCATATCCTCCAGGGGATACGTGCTCGAAGGCGGCGTTGTGGAACTGGAGGGGACCGCAGCAGAGCTCAAGAGGAGCGATACAGTGAAAGAGCTCTACCTAGGCGGCAGCGGGCAGTAGCCCGTTCTGGACAACGCATCTCACAGAAAGGTGGAAGACTGATGGATTTCCTCACTGCATTCAAGAATGCTCGTATCGTTGACCTGTCCAAGGTGTGCTATCCCGGCAAGGAGCAGAGAAGGCTCGAGATACGCTCCTATCAGGTATATGCAGGCGAAATCATGAACGATATTGACACGATGAGTCACATCGGCACGCACGTGGAGGCCCCGTGCCACTACGTCACCCCCTTGCGCGGGGTGAAGGCAAAGGACATCGCCGACTATCCACCGGATGCATGGATGGGCGAGGCAATCTTCGTTGACCTGTCTGTTCTCGGACCAAAGGAGGCAGTTACGCCGGAGTTCCTCGAGAAGCTCGGCGTCCGCAAAGGCGACATAGTCATCATGGGCAACTCCAAGCAAACCGGGGAGGACATGAACTACCTCTCGGCGAGGGCGGCCAAGTGGCTCGCGGACACCGAGATCAAGCTTCTTGGGCTTGATACCACATTCAAGATCGAGGAGTTCTTCCAGCCGCTCGAGGCGATGGCCACCCACAACTACTTGATGTCGAAGGACATACCCCTCATCGAGGTCATGGTCAACCTCGACCAGCTGCGGGAGCGGAGGTTCTTCTTCATCGGACTTCCGGTAGCCATCGTCGGGCTTGACGCCTTCCCCATACGCGCAATCGCGCTCGAAGGAGTGCTCTAGGCTCACGGCTTGTAACGGATCAGCAGCCAGAAGGGAGGATCCGGTTTGCGAGGGTATGCTGGACAAATACTGAAGGTCGATCTCACCCGCGGTTCAGTCTCCGTACACCGTCCATCCGAGGATTTCTACCGAACCTACCTCGGCGGTGTCGGAATCGCCACAAGGCTTCTCAGGGACAAGGTTCCCGCCGGGATCGATCCACTTGCCCCTGAGAACGCAGTCGTGTTCGCCGTAGGCCCCTATCAGGGCACGAGTGCCCCAGGAAGCGGGAAATGGGTTGTCGCATCCAAGTCTCCACTGACTGGCACTTTCGGATCTGCCACCGGAGGGACTGGCTGGGGCATCGAACTGAAACAGGCTGGGTTCGACGCGGTTGAGATCACTGGGGCCGCACCTGAGCCTGTATTCCTGTGGATCCATGATGGAAAGGCCGAGATCAGGAGCGCACGAAGGCTCTGGGGTCTCGACACCGTTGACTCCATGAACGTCGCGAGAGAACTGGTAGGCGACGACAAGGCATCGGTTGCCACTATCGGCCCGGCGGGAGAGAAGATGGTGGGCATAGCGGTGATAGCGGCAGACGGGGCCGGCTTCGCAGCCAGATGCGGGATAGGTGCGGTAATGGGCTCGAAGAGCCTCAAGGCCGTGGTAGTCCGGGGAACTGAGAGGGTCGAAGTCGCCCGCCGTGACGCCCTGGCTGAGCTCAACAAAGTCATATCCCGCAAGCTGTATGATACAGCCAAGGACGTGATGCGCAAACACGGCACAGCTGGGATAGTGACAGGCTGTGAGGCGGTCGGAGATCTGCCGATCAAGTACTGGACTCAGGATACGTGGCCGGAGGGCGCAGCCAGCATAGGGGCTCCGAGGTTCACCGAGGTGCTCAAGGCCAAGCCTCACCCGTGCCGCGCGTGCCCGGTTGCCTGTCACCGGCTGGTCCAGATCCCCGACGGCAGCGGGGGAAGCATTGAGGCCGCGGGAGCAGAGTACGAGAGCCTAGCCCTCCTCGGTTCGAACTGCCTCGTCGACGACTTGTACGCGGTCGCCCAGGCTAACGAGGTCTGCAACAGACTCGGCATCGATACCATCTCAGCGGGGGCGTTCGTCGGGTTCACAATGGAGTGCTACGAGAAAGGCCTGATTCCCAGGGAGGACGTGACCGGACCCGAGCCGGTCTGGGGAAACGGAGAGTTCCTGGTCCACATGGTCGCAGAGATAGGAAACGCCACGGGTTGGGGACGCAGATTCTCCCGGGGAATCCGCCATGCCGCTCGGGGCATCGGGCCCGAGGCGGAGGCTCTCACAGTCGAAGTCAAGGGGCTGGACTTTCCGGCACATGACCCCAGGTCCTACTACAGCCTAGCCATAAACTATGCCACGAGTCCGAGGGGGGCATGTCATCTCCACGGGTTCCCGCACGGGTGTGAGGGTGGGATGCTCCTCCCGGAGGCGGGGATCGCCGAGAAGCCCGTGAGATTCGAGATGGAGGGCAAGGGCTTCATAGCAGCCAAATTCCAGGACTTCGCGGCGGCCATGGAGACCATGGTGGTCTGTTGCTTCATGCACTTCAACGACATGACCCTCACCGAGACAACGGACATCATGAACGCCATCACAGGGTTCGACTACACACCGCAGCAAGTCCTCGAGGTGGGCGAGCGAGTCTTCAATCTGCAGCGCCTTATAAATGTGGCAGACGGCATCTCCAGGGCAGATGATAGGATGCCTCCCAAGATGTTCCGCCCGGCGACCGAGGGCTTCAGAGCCGGAAAGGTGCCGGAGGGATTCGACGAGGAGCTCTCGCGCTACTATGAACTGCGTGGATGGGACAGAAACGGCATCCCCACCCCGGAGAAACTTCGCTTGCTCGGACTCGGCTCGGAGGTCAAGTAGAGTGAAGGTAGAGATCGTGTACTTCTCGATACTGGAAAGGCTGGCGGGCAAGCCCTGCGAGGAGATCTTGCTGCCGGACGGAGCCAGGATTGAGGACGCTGTCCAGGCCGCATGCGCGGCCCACGGAGAGGACCTTCGCCGGGCGCTCTTAGGAGAAGGCCGCAGGTACATGGGGACTTTCCTAAGGAACGGTCAGGTCGCGAACGCCGACACTCCTCTCGCCGATGGAGATCGGGTGACCTTCCTCATGCCGTTGTCAGGCGGGTAGGCGGCGCGCAGCGGACCAACGCAGCCACCGGCGCCGTGAACAAGTCGCAAGCAAGGATAACGGGCCGACCTAGCTCACATTGGGCTCAGGCCGGCCCTGTTCATCTGGGCATCTTGGCCAATCCTCAGCTTACGTTCTTAGCCAGCTGGAGGCAGCTAGCGCATACGTGCTTGTCCTTGAACGTCCGCACATCCTCGGTGCTCCCGCAGAACGTGCAGAACGGCTTGAACTTCTTGAGCACGACGTTCTCCCCGTCCACGTAGATCGCCACTGGATCGTTCTCCCCGATTTCGAGGTTACGCCTGAGGTCCATCGGGATGACAATGCGCCCCAGCGTGTCAACTTTGCGGACAATTCCTGTAGATCTCATAGTGCGACTCCTCCCCGCTGCAGTTGGTGCAATGCCGAGCTGTGAGTCTCCGCATGTGAACGGCCGGTGTCTTGGGACGCCGGCCATGGGATGTGGTTCACTCACATATGTTTTGACGAGGCTCGACGCGATTTGTTCAATATTCTCTAGGATTTTGTTCCGGTCTTCACAGCTTGAGTTGAGGCCTACACACCCGGCTGGAATAGCTGCTTGGGCATGGAACTCAGCACTTCCACACCGGTCTCGGTTATGATGACCGTGTCTTCGACCTGAAACCCGCCAAGGTCGGGCACATACTTCCCGGCCTCGACACATATCACCATGCCAGGCTCGATGACCATTTCGTTGCCCGCCCTGAGCAACGGTTCCTCGTGGACTTCAAGACCTACTCCATGCCCAACGTGCTCACGGCGGAGAGAGGGATCGATCGTCCGCCCGGCTTCCACCGCTTTGCGGTAGACTTCATCTGCGGTAGCTCCTGGTCGGAGCGCTGCGAGCGCGGTCTCCTGTGTTTTGAGGATCGTGTCGTATACCTTCTGCTGCTCCGCCGTGGGTTTCCTGCCAAACACGAAAGTTCTTGCCAGGTCTCCCCAGTACCCGTCGTAGATGGCACCGAAGTCGAACCGGAAAACCTCGCCCGGCCGTATTCGCTCATCCCTGGGGTTGTTGTGAACGAACGCGGACCTCGTGCCCCCGCCGACCATTGTGAAGCCTATGGTCTCCGCGCCGTCCAGGAGCGACGTTGCCCGTCCTTCGGACGCCACCCGTATCTCGGTGTGTCCTGCCGCGGCGAGCTCGATCATCCTGCGGCATCCCTTCTCCGTAGCTTCCTCCGCCCTCCTCAGGCGGCGGATCTCCTCGGCCATCTTGACCGCACGCGCACTCTTCAGAAGGCCCGTGCAGTCCTTGAAGGACGCGGAAGGGGCGACGGCTCTGATTCTATCCAATACATCTACAGGAAGGAATCCCTGTTCAACTCCGATTGTCCCAGATTCCAGACCCCGCTCGTGCAGCACCTGTGCGATGTACTTGTACTTGTCCGTGATCAGCCCGGAATCATTGTCAGTCTTGAACTCAGTGTAGCCCACGATGTTTTCTGAAGGTATCCACGAGAGCTCGCGCGTATGCCTGAGATCCGCGGATGGAACGATGGCGACTGGGCTCGCATCAGGGTCGCTGAAATAGACAACATATGAGAGTCTGTCACGAATTGATCTGCTGCCCATCGGGTGAAATCCGGATATGTAGATCGCGTTCTCCGGCTTCGCCACGATTATCGCCGCAAGACCTGACCGGGCCAGAAGGCTGTCCAGCCTCGTCTTGTTCAGTAACATGGTTGAACCTCCGTTCCTGCAAGTATGCGGTTCACTCACACCCCTACTGCCTGCCGGGCCGCGCTGCCGCAGCATGCTGCCCCGGCGCACGACCCCGTAGGACCACCGCAATGGCCACGAGCGCGAGTCCCGCAGCGTCCGTCTGCGCACCCGGCAGCATGGTCACTATGGCTGCCGCGAGCAAGAGCGCCCGCTGCGCCATGTTGAGGCGCCCCAGTACGTACGCATGGCCTTCAACAGCCGCTCCCAGAAGGATGACACCGATGACAGCAGTCACCAGGGAGTATGCCACTTGTAGGACCGGGCCTTCCAGGATGAGCGCCGGTCCGTAGACAAACATGTACGGAACTATGAAGGCAGCTATGCTGAGCTTCAGACCCGCCCAACCTACTTTCGCGGGGCTCGCTCCCGCGATACCTGCGGCGGTATAGGACGCCAGCGCCACCGGAGGAGTGACCATAGCGAGCAGAGAGAAGTAGAAGATGAACAGGTGCGCTGTGAACATGGGGACGCCCGCTTGCGTCAGCGCGGGTCCTACAACCGACGCTGCGATGATATATGCTGCGGCCGTAGGCAATCCCATACCCAGCATCATGCTGAGTACCATGGCCGCGACCAGAAGCAGGAACAGGTTGCCGCCTGATAGCTTGACGAGGACCGTTCCGATCTTGAGCCCGAGCCCGGTCATGGCAAGAACACCGATTATGATCCCAGCCGTGGTACACGAGGCGACGATGTTGAGCACGCCCATCGCCCCGTTGGAGACTGCCTCTGGAATGGATCTCCATCTGAGCTTCACGCCTCGCGTGAGCATCGGCCCGATGAGCGTTGTGACGATACCGAGGACCGCCGCGCGCGATGTGCTGACCCTGAAGACCAGGAGGGATACGAAGATGACCACGATCGGGACTAAGAATCCCCATCGGTCCCGGAGAATCCTGAGGGGATCGGGCAGCTCCGCCCTGGGCATCCCACGAAGATTCATCCTGATTGCCTCTAGGTCGACCATGATGAGCACGGCAAGGAAGTACAGGATCGCAGGGAACATGGCCTTGATGGCCAGGACCGAATAGGAGACTCCCACGATCTCGGCAAGAATGAACGCCGTCGATCCCATCACGGGAGGCATGATCTGCCCGCCTGTCGAAGCAGCTGCCTCCACCCCTCCCGCAAAATGGGGCTTGTAGCCGATTCTCTTCATCAGCGGGATGGTAAACGCGCCGGTGGCGGCGACGTTCGCCACGGAACTCCCGGAGATTGTGCCAAAGAGTGCACTCGAGAGCACAGCCACCTTGGCAGGCCCACCTCGTGCGTGGCCGGCAACCCCGGTCGCGAGGTCTATGAAGACCTGTCCTCCGCCCAGCTTCTCAAGGAAGGCGCCGAAAAGGATGAAGAGAAAAACGTAGGAAGAGGCCGCCGAAAGCGCGGTCCCAAAGATGCCGGTATCGCTGTACATGTAGGTAATGACCCGGTCCAGAGCGAAACCACTGTGCCCTAGGAAACCCGGGATATGCTGCCCCAACAGCCCATAAGCCAGGAATCCGATACCCACCAGGGCCAATGCGGATCCGCTCGCCCTCCTTGTTATCTCAAGGCTGACCAGTATAGTTATGGCGGCAAACACCACGTCAGGCGTGGTCGGAAAGGCGCCTATGCGCCAGACCATCTGGTTGTACTCCAGTGCATAGTATGATGTACATGCTATGGCCGCAGCCACCAGGATGATGTCCGTCACCCAGGCCAGCGTCTTTCTCTTCTCCAATAGGCTCGTATAGGCTAGGAGAGTGAGGACGGAGGCGAATGCAAGGTTCACCGGGAGGTGGATCCACGGCCCCACGGGCACGAAAACGAGGACTACAAGGTTGAATACGGAGTAGCACATGGCGAGCGTGAACACCAGCCCCCCGAGCCATCGGGGCAGGTGCCTCTTACCCGATGTCGCAATGTCTCCAAGCGTCTCGGGTGTTCGTCCCATGCAATCCACGTCCTCTCCTGTAATTGTCAGATTGAGGGAGGGTGCCCGACCTTTCGTCCGAGACGGCCGGGCCCCTCGCGCGCATTGCCTAGTTCCCCGGCTTGATCGGTCCCTGCTACTTGCTTTCTGGTGGCAGGAGGTTAGCGGGGATCTCTATACCTTTCTCGCGGTAGTAACGGACCGCACCCGGGTGGAGCGGTATGACCGAGTGCACGATATTCTCGGGAGCAAGTTCCTTGCCTGCGGCGGTTGCAGCCTCGAATTCGTGTTTGTTCTCGAACACTGCCTTGACGATTTGGTAGACAAGATCATCCGGGAGGTCCTTATCGCCGATAGCGTAGTTCCAGAACACGAAGGTGTTAATGTCCTTGGGCTGGTTGTCGTAAGTGTTCGCCGGAATCACGCCCTTGGAGAAGTAAGGGTACTTCTTGGTGACCGCGTCCACGTCGGCAGGGTCTATGTCTACCATGCGGATCTTGTGTGTCGACTGGAGGTCGAGGATCATGGAGGTCGGTAGGCCCATGACGAATATGACCACGTCTAGCTTGCCGTCTTTCATCAGATCGATGGCGTTCCCGGTCTGCAGGTACAGCTGGTCTTTCGGCTTGATTCCGAGAGTCTCCAAGGCATAGCGCATCGCGATGTCAGGTGTGCCGCCCGGCATCGACATGTGTACCCTCTTGCCCTCGAGATCCCTGATGGTGTTGATGGGGAGCTTGGCCAAAGTCACCATTTCGAAGTAGCTTGAATACGTGGTGAACAAGGCACGCATCCTCTGGTACTTGCGGCCGTTCGCCCAGCCGAGTCCGTTCCACCCTTCGTAGGCGGCGGCGGCAGATGCGTAGGCCAGCTTCATCTCGCCTCTCTCCATCAGCTGGATATTGGCGGACGGCCCGTTTGTGGCCTGGATCGTGGCGACGGCATTAGGGACTTTGTCTGTGATGATTTTGGCCCATGGCGCGCCGAAGATGTAGTAGGTGCCTCCGAGAGTGCTGGTCCCGATGACGAAGTTCCAGTTCGCCGCGGACAGTGCCGCCGGAAAAGCCAAAGCCAGCACGAGCAGGGCAAGTACCGCGATTCTAATTGCCTTCACAGATATCCCTCCTCAATGATGATCGATTGATACTGAGTCTCCTGGTGTGGCACAGCGCTGTTGCCCTTACCAGTTCCTAGGCTGTGAGGACAACCCGTTCTCCACTATCTCCCCGAGCATGGTAATCAGAGCGAGTTGAGTTGCAGAAGAAGTCCCGTCCACGTACATGCACTGGCTCGTATAGAGCCCGTCCATGGCCCCTGCCCTGACACAAGCATCAAGCATCCGGTACTCTGTTTCATTGTCCTGCAGTACTCTCTTGTTTTCGAGCATGAACGCGAGCATGGCCGAAATGCCGTATGCGCCCCAGTTTGATATGGCCGCAGCGACTAGGACGTCCGCCCCTGTGACAGTTGCGATGCCTGCGCCGCAAGGGCACTGGCACTTCGCCCCGTACTTCTGGATTCTCTTCACATCCTCGTGAATCAGCCCGAATCCGATCTCGTTCCCACCGTCGCCAATTCCCACCGTGGGCACCCCTGCTGCCATCGCCCGCTCCACGAGGAACTTGACATTCGCGACAACGTCAGGGCTCCTCCCTACACCCATGATGCTGTGGTACCTGCCGCTCGCGCTCGGCCCGTGTTTCTCCACGGTGATGACAGCCTTGGGCTGGAACTTCTCCATCAGATCCCGAGCGGTTTCGTCGCCCGCCACCTCACCCAGAGGGTACGGGATAGCGAGAGCCACATGCGACCTCTCCTCGAACATCTTCTCATCTACGACAGTGATCGCTGCAGCCTCCAACGCCGCCACGACCGGCGCAAGGCACCTCTCCTCAGCGACCACTATCGGCTTCGCGCCGAGGCCCAAGTCAAGGGCCCGTGCGAGCGACGCCGCTCCCGTAGGGCCATCCGTCTCGCCCTTAGGAAGCCACGGCGGAACCCCGGCCCCAGTTGCAATTATCACTCGGTCACCAGGCTTGATCGCATCGATCAAGGTCTTGGCCGCCAGGTAAGTGAGGGGCTCGCCTTGTTTCTTCCGGGCGGCGTCGTAGAGCTGGTGAGTCACGCCTCTGGGCAGCCCACCCTGGACCCTCATCTCCGTGTTCACTAGGCGGTCCACATACTCCGCAACGACTCGCGCCACTTGCACTACCTCCGTCTCTAGTCTTCCGGGCACGCAGCGATGAGCTCGATCTCCACCTCAGCCCCGCCGGCTAGGGCTGAGACCTCCACGCAGGATCTCGCGGGCAGGGGATTGTTGAAGAATTCGCGGTAGATGGAGTTCAGTTCCCCAACCCGTGCCAGGTCTGTGACGAAGACCGTGGTCTTGAGCACCATGTCCATGGAGGAACCCGCCGACTCCAGCAGATCCCTGAGGTTGGTCATGGTCCGTCTGGCCTGAGCCTCGAACCCCGCCTCGAGCTTACCCGTTGCCGGGTCCCGGCCAAGTTGCCCGGAGAGAAACAACAGGTTCCCGAATCTGATCCCCTGTGACAAGGGACTTGATGACCGGGCGACCGAGGGGCTCATGATCTCCGTCCTCTGCTGCTGTGTTGCCAAAAAACCGCCTCCCTGATGATGCTTCGATGGTGATGCAGATCACACCTCATAGGGCTCCGCCGCTTCCCTGTCCCCACCTCGCTTCATCCCCCGCGCAGCCCTCGCCATTTCGAGGTAACTGTACACGGTGTATCTGGACACACCGAGCCGGCTTGCAACCCAGTCCACCGCGCCCCGAATGAGAAAGACGCCCTTCTCGTCGAGGTAACCCACGACCTGCATCTTGTCTTCCTTGGTCATCTGCTCGACTGATTTGGCGCTTTCCTCAATGGTCTTCGAGATCAGGTGCCCGAGAATATCGAGCACGTCCGCGTTCGCAACTTCGACAACCTTGTCGGAGGGAGGGGCGAGATCGTTCAAGCGCGTGAAGTCCTCGAAAAAGCGCTTGGCTGTGACGAACGTGGATAGATCGAAGTTGATGCAGACCGCCCCAACCACATCACGCTCGCTGTCCCTGATTACAATGGTCGTGGATTTCACGACTTTCCCCTCGGGCGTGATGGTGCGGTAGTTGACGAGCATGTCCTCGTTGAAGTCCGGCGAGCGCAGGACCTTCCATACCAAGTCCCTTATGCCCTCGCCCACCTTCCGGCCTGTGACCGTATCGTTGAACACGGCAATCACCGATGTCTTGGGCCGGCTCAAGTCGTGAACCACCACTTCACAACTGGGGCCAAAGGTCTGGGCCACACCCCTGGCGACTGTGATGAGCGCCTCGAGAACTGGATTCCTTGTCTCGGACTCCATGGTTGTTCACCACCTTCCGTCCGTCGTCGCAGATATTCAACGCACAAACTGAATTCCCTGCAGATATACAACAAAATTTGTTGAGAAACCCTACAATACATGTTGAAGGTAATTTGGCCAACAAAACACGCGAAGAGGGCAGGGTCCGGACTTCGCGTCTCGCCCTCTGCCCTCTTCTGCCGTCGTCCTGCTCAGGTTCTTTCAGCCGGGCCGTCCCGGGCTCAGTCTCCCTTGATCTCTATACCTCCCATGATCGCCCTGCACCTGATGATGACCTTCTTCGGAGACCCCTCAGGTCCGCGTTGGCTGAATCTCCGGCTGGAGATGACCCCGCCTGTGCTCTCTCGGAAGAAATCGACCCCGCCTAGGACCGCCGTGCCCTCGCACTCAATGGCGAGGTCCCTCGGCGCCTTGATGTCCATGCCGCCCATGACCGCAGTGAGGTCGAGAAACACTTCCCGGTCGGGTATGTCAGCCACCGTCAGGTCCATGTTGACGCCGCCCATGAAGGCAACGTAGGCGCCGTCTTTCAGCTCCCAGCCGTCGTTCTTGAGCTCGGTGACACTCATCACGCCCCACCTCGTGTCCCCTCGGGTGGTGCTGGAGCGAAGCAAGTTCAGACCTATCAGTATGATCACAACCGGCCAGAACACTCCCCATACCCAGCGGAGATCGAAACGGTAGAAGCCAGTCGTGCGTCCGAGGAGCAGAAGCCCTATTATCAGCACGATCCAGGCGCCAACATCGCCTCCACCCCTCTCCTCGCGCGGTTGCAGGATCACACTGAGACCCCAGAGCACCAGGATCAACGGCCAGTAAGATTCGATGAACTCACCGACATCGATCCTGGTCGCGCCGAAGTTGTTCAGAAGCAACACGATTCCGATCACCGCGATTACAATTCCCATCACCATGGTGAATGCGTTCGGGCGTCCCATGTCGAAAACCTCCCCTGCGCGCCAGCGCGCTTCTCGAACCTTGGTCAAAACGCGGCCGGATACCCATCCTTCCGGGGTTCGCTTCCGGCGATCATAACTCCCGTATCAGGGTCGCGCCAAATAATCTGGGCGCCGCCGAATCCAGCCATTTCCGCCTCCACCCGGACCGAATGTCCCATCTGTGCAAGTTCGCGGGCAGTCTCCGCGCCTATCCCCGACTCCACGGCAACCACACCTCCGCCCATCACTCGGATTCTAGGGCAGTCGACAGAGGACTGGGGGTTCAGACCGTGGTCCACAATCCCCGATACTACCTGCACATGCCCTTGAGGCTGCATATCTCCACCCATAACCCCGAAAGCCGCGACCGGTGTTCCTCTGTACATAAGGAAACCGGGGATAATGGTGTGGAAAGGCCTCTTCCCCGGCGCAAGCTCGTTAGGGTGCCCTGGAGCCAGAGAGAACCCCGCGCCGCGGTTCTGCAGAGAGATCCCCGTGCCTGGCACGACGATGCCGGACCCAAAGCCCATGTAGTTCGACTGGATATACGATACCATCACGCCACTTTCATCCGCGGCGCACAAGTAGACTGTGTCACCGGGACCCGGAAGCCCTGAACACGCCTCGCCACCTGCACGTCTGGGATGTATTGTCTCCCGTCGGTGCGCTGCGTGAGTCTTAGAAAGGAGTTGGGCGATGGGAACCGGGGCAGACCTCGGGTCAGCAATGTGGGCGTGGCCATCTGCGAGAGCAAGCCTCAACGCCTCAATGACCAGATGAAGCGAGTCCGCCGAGAGCTGGGGGATTCTCCCCATATCATAACCCTCGAGTATGTTGAGGGCAATCAGGGCAACGAGACCTTGGCCATTCGGGGGGATCTCAAACACCTCATAACCCCGATAGGATGTAGAGATGGGATCGACCCACTCAGGAGCGTGTGACGCCAAATCCTCGCGGGTGATGTACCCGCCCGTTCGCTCGGCGTGGGATGCGACAGCATCCGCGAGAGCGCCCCTGTAGAAAGCCTCGCCCCCGGTCTCGCCGATCAACCGGAGAGACCGAGCGAGATCAGCACAAGAGAAGATCTCCCCTGGTGCGGGCGCGCGCCCGTGCGGGAGGAAGGCGCGGGCGAAGTCGGGGAGCGTCCCGAATCGCTTCTCTGCAGCTCTCCAGTGGCCCGCGATCACGGGGGGAACGGGGGCGCCCCTCTCGGCGTACTCCACCGCAGGGCGGAGCACCTCAGAGAGGGGCATTGTTCCGAACCTACGAGACAGGGCGGACCACGCGGAGACGGCTCCGGGCACGGTCACAGGCAGCCAGCCCTCCGTCGGGATCGAGGCATAGCCTTCGCTCCGTAGACCCTCCGCGGAAAGGCTCATTGGAGCTCGGCCGGAGGCATTCAGGCCATAGAGCTGCCCATCCCATACGAGGGCAAACGCGTCGCCTCCCAGCCCGTTCGAGGTCGGTTCGAGGACCACAAGCGCGGCGGCGGCGGCAAGCGCGGCGTCCACCGCGTTTCCACCTGACATGAGCATTCTCAAGCCCGCCTGAGCCGCGAGGGGATGGCTGGTCGCAACCACGCCGCGCATTCCCATTACAGGCGAGCGCCGGGACGGGTAGGGCTGAGAGTAATCGAAATGAACCACTTCTGCACCTCCTGTGACGGCTGCGGTGCCGTCAGAGCCCCCCGCCGGGCATCAGGCGCCTTTCGTCGGACTCAGAGGCCCTGCTGGACATCAGAAACGCCGCGTTGGATACCACGCCACCCCGATTGACCCAGGGCCGGCGTAGGAGCCGATGATGGTATTACACTCACAGGTGATCAACTCTTCACAGGAGAAACGCGATCGCACCGCCGCCTCCCACTCCGCCGCCTGCTTGAGCGCGTCCGCGTGGATCACCGCCGCGCGGATCGGAACATTCGGAGGAGTCGTTTGGCTCATCAGATCCAGGACCCTGGGAAGTAGTCGCGACGCCCCGCGGACCCGCTCCACCGGCAGAACCTCCGCGTTTTCAATGGTGATCACCGGCTTGATGCCAAGAAGGGTCCCGAGGAAAACCGACGCCCGACCGATTCGCCCACTCTTTTCGAGGTAGGCCAGGTTGTCGATGGTGAACAACAGCCTCATGGAGGCAACGGCATGCCTGATGGCGTCCCGGACTTCATCGACGCTCCTCCGAGCGTTCGCCGCCTCCGCCGCCTCGAGGACGGCGAATCCCAGCCCCATCGAGACCCATCCACTATCTACCACTTCTACGACGTTTGTGCCGACTAGCTGGGCGCCCAAGGCCGCGCTGGCGCATACCCCGCTCAACTTCGAGGCCAGATGTATGGAGAATACGTAGTCGTTGTGTTGGAGAAGGCCCTGGTAAACCTGGGCGAATTCCGCCGGAGTCGGCTGCGAAGTCTTCGGACACTCCCTTGAATCGCGTAACCTCTTGAAGAACTCTGCCGTGGACAAGTCGACCTGGTCGCGGAAGACCTCCTCGCCGAAGCGCACGTAGTCCGGGATTACAGTTATCCCGTGGGCTTGGGCGAGTTCGGCCGGGAGGTCGCAGGTGCTGTCTGTTACTATGGCAATTCGGGACATGCTATTCCCTCCATGTGCCTGCATGTTGACACCAGTGCAAGAATATCATGGCAGGAGGGTATCGAGAAGGTGCGAGAATTGAATCACAGCCAAAACAGGGCCGGCTCCGATTCCACGGACCGACCCTTCGAAAGACTACAACCCGCCAGCTCAGTCACTGGATTCTGTACGCGCGGACACCTTCCTCGTAGAGGTCTCCCCCATAGATGTCGTTCACCACGAACACCGGGAAATCCTCGACGTGGAGTCTCCTGATAGCCTCAGTCCCGAGGTCCTCGTAGGCCACTACCTCAGCCGACACGATTCGCTCTGCGAGCAGCGCGCCGGCTCCCCCGATGGCGGCGAAGTAAACGGCCCCGAACTTCTTCATAGCCTCCCGAACCTCGGTGGAGCGCGAGCCTTTGCCGATCATTCCCCGGAGACCGTACTCCATCAGGATCGGCGCATAAGGGTCCATGCGCCCGCTGGTGGTGGGACCTGCGGACCCTATCGGCCGTCCGGGCTGCGCGGGAGTCGGACCCACGTAGTATATGATCTGGCCGGCAAGATCGAACGGCAACTCATGCCCTTCCCTTATCAGGGCGACGAGCCTCTTGTGGGCGGCGTCCCTCGCGGTATATATGACCCCTGAGATGCTGACCTCATCGCCCGTTCTGAGTTGCCTCACTGTGTCATAGACAAGCGGAGTGACTATCCTCTTGACCACATTTCGCAGCCCCTTCCTCAACGTGCGGCAGGCCGGCCGGACGGTTCTTCTCAGATCACAGCGGTCTCGTGCGGTGATACGTGGCAGTTTATGTTGACAGCCACCGGCAGGCTTGCGATGTGGCACGGCAACGCTTCGATGTGCACTGCAAGAGCAGTGATCCGTCCACCCAAGCCTTGCGGGCCGATGCCGAGCTTGTTGATCTCCACGAGAAGCTCGTCTTCTAGGGCGGCGTAGGCCGGATCCGGGTTGTGACTGCCCATGGGGCGCACGAGAGCGCGCTTTGCCAGGAGAGTCACCATGTCGAACGTGCCGCCTATGCCGACTCCCACCACAATCGGGGGGCATGGATTCGGTCCGGCCCTCCTGACCTGATCCACGACAAAGCGTTTGACTCCATCCACGCCCGCGGCGGGAGTGAGCATCGCTACAGCGCTCATGTTCTCTGCGCCGCCACCCTTCGGGGCGACCGTGATTCTGACTTCCCGACCGGGGACGATCTCTGTATGTATCATCGCAGGGGTGTTATCCCCCGTGTTCTTGCGCTCGAAGAGAGGATCCGATACAAGCGATTTGCGAAGGTACCCCTCCTGGTATCCCAGCCTCACACCTTCGTTGACGGCTTCCGTCAGGCCCCCGCCGACGAAATGAACGTCTTGCCCCACTTCGAGGAATATGACAGCGACCCCGGTATCCTGACAGGCGGGGATCCCGCCGCGAGCTGCCATCCTGTGGTTTGCTAGGATCTTCTGTAAGACCTCCCGGCCGACAGGCGATTCCTCCTGATCTGTCGCTTCTTCGATGCGCTGGAGATTCTCCGCAGGGAGATTGCAGTTCGCGCTGATGCAGAGCCTCTTCACCACCCGTGCGATCTCCGACACGTCGATTTCCCGTATGTCCGATGGCTCCAATGATCTGTTGCCCTCCCGTCCTTTGCAGCGTGTCTTGAGCGTTGGGACGAATCAACCTTCACCGCGCCTGCGTGCTTCGCCGTTCGCAGGCTCGTCTCCTTCTTGGGCTTTGTTCAGCTCACTGTATGGTCATTCCCCGGATCAGCCCATGTTCTCCACCACTGCGTCCGTAAATTCCGACGTTTTCAGCTCATGCGCGCCTTCCATCTGCCTGGCCAGGTCATAAGTGACCTTCTTCTGCCTGATTGTCATCGCCAAGGATCGAACGATGACACGAGCCGCCTCTTGCCACCCCATGTACTCGAGCATCATGGATGCTGACAGGATCAAGGATCCCGGATTGACCTTATCCTGCCCTGCATACTTGGGAGCGGTGCCGTGCGTTGCTTCGAAGACGGCCACGTGATCACCGACATTCGCGCCCGGCGCCATACCGAGGCCTCCCACCTGAGCCGCGAGGGCATCCGAGAAATAGTCCCCGTTCAGGTTGGGCATTACGAGGACCTTGTATTCGCCGATCCGGGTTAGCACCTGCTGGAACATATTATCGGCAATCCTGTCATTGACGAGAATCTTGCCGTCAGGCAGCCCTGAACCTGAAAGGACAAGCTCTTCCTCGGTCACGACAACGTCCCCGAATTCGTCCTGGGCCAGCTCATAGCACCATTGACGGAAACCGCCCTCGGTGTACTTCATGATGTTGCCCTTGTGCACAATGGTGACAACCTGCTGTCCACCGTCCAGGGCGTAATTGAGGGCTTTCCGCATGATCCGCCTGGTAGCAGTTCTGCTTATGGGCTTGATGCCAAGGCCGGCATCTTCTGGGACGCTGCACCCCATTTCTTCTATCAAGAACTTCCTGAGACGCAGGGCCTCCGCACTGCCCGCGCTCCATTCAAGACCGGCGTAGGTGTCCTCAGTGTTCTCCCGGAAGACAACCACGTTAACCATCTCAGGGTGCCGGACGGGGCTCGGTACCCCCTCGAACCATCGCACAGGACGGATACAGGCATATAGATCGAGTGCCTGGCGGATGGCCACATTGAGGCTGCGGAACCCCCCGCCCACTGGCGTTGTCAGCGGCCCTTTGATGGCTACGCAATGCTCCTTGATGGTATCCAGAGTCGTTTGCGGCAGCCACTCGCCGACAGTCTTGAGGGCTTTCTCGCCGGCAAGTATCTCCTTCCATTCTATCCACTTTGACAGCCCATAGGCTCTCTTTACAGCTGCGTCGACTACTTTGCGCGTCGCAAACCAGATATCTGGGCCCGTTCCATCTCCTTCGATGAACGGGATCACAGGATTGTCCGGGACTTTCAGCACGCCTCTTTCAACCACAATCTTCTTGCCCATTCCATTCCTCGCTCCTTCTGACGGGATAGCCTTCGCGAGGGCGGCGCAGTTCATGCGGCGGCAGCCCTCGCTCGCCTGCTCTTGGCTTCCCTCATGAACGAATAGACCAGCGACAGCACCGCCAGAATGATGAACGCAAACGAAATCGGTTTCTCGAAGAACGTCATTGGGTTGCCGTTGGAGATCGTCAGTGCCCTCCTGAGTGACTGCTCTGTGTTTGAACCGAGGATCAGAGCGAGCACCAGCGGGGGAATGGGGATGTCCAACTTGGACATGGCGTAACCCACTAGTCCAAACAGCGACAGCAGCAGGAAGTCAAACGTGCTGTAGTTGATGGGGTAAGTACCTGTGAAAGCCAAGCCCAGGATGATCGGCATCAGTATGCGTTGGGGGATGTTCAGAAGCTTCACCAAGGGCACTACCAGCGGCAAGTTGATCACGAGCAGAATGAGGTTGCCGAGGATCATTGACGCGATCACTCCCCAGGCGATTTCGGGGTGCTGCTGAAACAGGAGCGGACCTGGCCGGACTCCGAGCATCATGAGCGCTCCCAGCATCACCGCCGTGGTGCCGGAACCGGGGATGCCCATGGTGAGCAGCGGGACCATGGCGCCGGAAGAGGCAGCGTTGTTCGCCGCTTCGGGCGCTGCCACTCCCTCGATGGCCCCCCTGCCGAAACGTTCCGGATGCTTGCTTAGCTGTTTCTCCAACGCATAGGCCATCATAGTGGCAATGGATCCGCCCATACCAGGCAGCACACCCACCACGAACCCGAGCGGGCTGTTTCTCAGCATCGGCATGATAGACTTCTTCAAGTCCTCGCGGGTCATCACCACTCTGCCGATGCTCCTGGTGCTGATCTGATATTTCCTGTCGACCGCCGCGTAGTTTCGAAATACTTCAGCAACCGCGTAGAGGCCTATCATCACCACTAGGAAGTCCACGCCGTCCAGAAGCTCGCCAATCCCCAGAGTGAACCTGCGCAGGCCCGTCTGGGCGTCAATCCCGATGGTGCTCAACATGAACCCAATTGACATCGACACAAAACCCTTCACAATGCTCCCTTGGGATAGGGCTACCGTTGCTGTGAGCGCGAACAGCATGACCGAGAACATCTCCGCCGGGCCGAATTTGAGCGCGGCATTGGCCACTGGCAGGGTCAGGAAGACCGTCATCACGGTGCTGATCGTACCGCCCACAAAAGAAGCTATGGCACTCGTAGCCAGCGCCTTGCCGGCTTCTCCGTTCTGCGTCATCGGGTAGCCGTCAAAGCACGTGGCAATGGCGGAGGAGCATCCAGGGATATTGAGCATGATCGAGGACCGTGAACCGCCGAACATCGCGCCATAGTAGATCGCTGCCATCGTGATCAGGGCTGTCGTAGGGTTCATACCATACGTTATCGGTATCAGCACCGCCACGCCAGTCGCTGGTCCCAACCCTGGCAACATGCCGACAATGGTGCCCAGCAACCCTCCCGCGCCGAGCCAGAGCAGGTTCACGGGAGTCAGTGCCTGGCGGAAACCCAACGTGAGATAGTGAAGCGTCTCCAATTTCGGTCTCGCCTCCCCCTCAAAACGCGAGTATCCCCCGCGGCAGGCTCACTTGAAACAATCTTGCAAACACGAGATAGGTCGTTACAGAGAACCCCAATGCGATGATGACGTTCTCAGCCGCTCGCCTGAGCGTGTTGACGAGACACATCAGAGCTGTCATGAAGACAAACGTGGAAATCAGGTATCCGACGGGATCCAGAAGAAAGCTGTAGATCACTCCCGCCAATATGGTAAGTCCTATCTTGCCATACAGCCCTTTCTTGGAAGTCAGGTCCACAGCCATTCTGTCTCCTCGCCCAGTCCTATTCGCCCGTATCACGTGGAGCGTCAGCAACGTGCCACAGAACACCGCACCCGCCCCCACCAGCATTGGGAATAGCTTCGGCCCTATAGGATCCCCGATGCTGACGTCCGGCAATCGAAATGTCAAGTACAGGTATGTGGTGCCAAGCACAATCGAAATGAGACCTGTTGCTAGATCGTTGGCCAACTGGCAGCACCTCCTGTATTAGTGTCAGCAGCTACATGAAACCACGGGCCACGAGAGCCCGTGGTTTCACAGCTTTGGGTTCGGATTACCTGATCAACCCGACCTCGGCTAGCAGACTCCTCATGGCTTCGGTCTGTTCGCCCAGATACTTCTCATATTCCTTTGCGTTCATATAGAAGGGATACTGCTCCATGTTCTTCAGCTGTTCTGCCCACAATGGATGTTGAACCATCTTGCTCAGTACTTCCTCCCAGTAGCTGACCTGTTCTGGGGTCATGCCTTTGGGTCCCATCACCCCGCGCCAGTGAGCAAACACCAGATCGATGCCTTGTTCCTTCCACGTTGGAACGTCCGGCAGCACTTCTAGCCGCTCTTCAGAGGAAATGCCCAAAATCCGCATCTTGCCAGCCTTGTGCTGCTCCAGCACTTCCCCAAGGCCGATGGTAAGGGCTTTCACGTGGCCGCCAAGCAGGGCCGGGATCTGCTCGCCCCCCGCGCCGGGGTAAACCACGAACTTGATGCTCTTGGCAGGGATGCCATAGGCTTTGGCGAGCATCAGGAACTGGAGGTGATCATCGTTGCCCAGGGCCGGACCCACGCCGATCGGCATCTTTGAAGGATTGGCCTTCAACGCTTCAAAGAACTCCTTGCCGGTCTTGTAGGGTGAATCAGCGCTGACAACAACGGTCTCCCACTCAGTCTCAAGGTTGGCCAGAACAGTGAAGTCTTTGTAGGTGAGGTCGCTTGAGCCTAGAAGGTTGTTGAGCAGAAGCAGACTGGAGTTGACCGCCAGGTAGTGGCCTGACCCCTGATGCCGGTTGAGGTAGGTCCACCCGGTGGCACCGCCGCCGCCAGGCCTATTGGTGATAATGATTGGCCGGTCCACGAGTTTGCCTTCGGTGAGCGTCCTCTGCATGATTCTGGCGATCATGTCCCAGCCGCCGCCTGGGTTGGCAGGGGCTATGATCTCGATCGTGGAAGTGGGCTTCCAGTCGCTCGCCGTCGCGCCGGCCATGTAGCCAGAACACGCAACCAACATGGCCATGGACAGCACCAGTACGCAGGCTCTTGAGATGACATTGGTCCTTTTCATCGATCAAGTCCCTCCCTTTTCTTGAACCGCCTGCTCTCAGACTTGCTACCCGCATACTCTCGTTCAAGCGCTTCAAACCCTTTCAAGTCGGCCAGCCTGTTTCTCACCTCCATACTGATCATCTCACCAGCCAGCTCAGGTACAGACTGCCGCATCGTCGGCTCCTCCGTCGCCAGCCGCCCAACGGGTTGACGGTCTCTGGGATTTGATGTAGTTGAGCAACCCACCGGCCAACACAATACTGATTTGCCGCTTTGAAAGCCCGTGTCTCACAGGATAGGTTTCATCCCTGGTCATGTTACGGAGCACGAGGGAGTCATCTGCCAGCGACTCCCGGACCAGGTCGATCAGTATGTGATCGCCGGCCTGAATATGGTCGTAATCTCCACTCTGCACGAAAACCAGCGGCAGCAGTCCAAAGTTGACCAGGTTCTGCATGTGGATTCTAGCGTAGGATTTTGCTACCACCGCCCTGATTCCCAGATACAGAGGGGCCAGCGCCGCGTGCTCCCGGCTGGAGCCCTGGCCATAGTTGGCCCCGCCTATGATGATCCCTCCTCCGGCATTGAGACACCGCTGGGCGAAAGTGGGATCCACCCTCTCGAAAGCATGCATGGCGATCGCCGGAATGTTAGATCTGAGAGGCAAGACCTTCGCGCCGGCCGGCATGATGTGGTCAGTGGTGATGTTGTCACCGAGCTTCAGCAGCACCTCACCTGCGATCTCGTCCGGCAGCGGCGACGTCCTGGGGAACGGTTTGATGTTGGGACCCATAAGAAGCTGCAGATTCTCGCGCCGTTCGGGAGGATGTATGATCATGCTGTCATCCACCAGAAACTTCTCCGGCAGGACGACTTTGATGGGTTCGCCCAGATCGCGAGGGTCGGTTATTCTGCCGGTCAAGGCGGCGGCCGCCGCGGCTTCGCAGCCTACCAGGTAGATCTCGGCATCGGCCGTGCCACTGCGCCCCTCGAAGTTGCGATTGGAGGTCCTTAGCGAAACGCCCCCCGATGGAGGCGCCTGACCCACGCCCACACAAGGACCGCACGCACATTCGAGGATCCTGGCGCCGGCAGCGATGAGATCAGCCAGCGCCCCATTGGAGGCCAGGGCATGGAACACTTGGCGCGATCCCGGCGCGATCACCAGGCTTGTCTCGGGGTGGACAGTCTTCCCCCTTAAGATCGCAGCTACGCGCATCAAGTCCGAGTATGACGAGTTGGTACAGCTGCCGATGAAGACTTGGTCCACCTTCTTGCCAGCCACGTCGGCTATTCTGGCCACGTTATCGGGCATGTGCGGCAGGGCAACGAGCGGTTCCAGTTCCGCCAGGTTGATGTCGACGTATTCATCATAGGTGGCGTCCTGGTCAGGCAACAATTCCATAAAGGCATCGGCCCTTGCTTGGGCAGCAAGAAACCGTCTGGTTACGTCGTCGCTGGGGAGAACCGAGGACGTCGCCCCCAGTTCGGCGCCCATGTTGGCGATAGTCGCTCGCTCCGGCACACTCAGGTAGGCTATGCCGTCGCCGGAATACTCCAGGACTCTGCCGATTCCCCCCCTGACGCTCAGACGCCGCAAGACTTCGAGGATGATGTCCTTGGCGCTCACCCAGGGGGCTGGCTCTCCATGGAGGCGGACACTGACCACCTTGGGCATCTGCATGTAGAACGGATATCCAGCCATGGCCGCAGCCACGTCCAGCCCACCAGCACCGATGGCCAACATGCCTAGCCCGCCGCAGGTGGGGGTGTGGCTGTCTGAACCAAGCAGGGTCTTGCCAGGTACTCCAAAGCGCTCCAGGTGCACCTGGTGGCAGACCCCATTGCCGGCACGCGACAGGAGAGCGCCGAACTTCGCCGCCGCGCTTTGGAGAAACCTGTGATCATCCGCGTTTTCGAAGCCAGGCTGCAGCGTATTATGGTCAATGTAGCTGACGGTAAGCTCCGTTCTGACTGATGAAACGCCCATCGCTTCGAATTGAAGATAAGCCATTGTCCCGGTAGCATCCTGGGTAAGAGTCTGGTCGATCCTCAACGCAACCTCACTGCCCGGAATCATCTCGCCTTCAGCCAGATGTGAGGATATGATCTTCTGTGTAATGTTTTGGCCCATGCCATTTCCTCCTGCCTGAAGAGCGCCAAGCCCACCAGTGTGATACTGGCGGTCATGCCCTAGCCTCTTGTGGTTCTTGAGTCACCCGGATTACACCAGCCTCGAATACTCTCAGGTACTCCTCGCGAGCGGCTCTCAAGTGCTGGCGCATCACCTGTTCTGCGCGCGCCACGTCGCCTTCCTCAATTGCCTGCAGAATCGCCGCGTGCTCCTGGAGCGCAAAAGGCTTCCTGGACTCCTTGGACAAGGTCACCCTTCTGAACGTGGATTGGTATTCCTGATAGGTGTCGATCAACTTGATCAACTGCGGCATTCTTGACGACTTAACCAGTATGTCGTTGAAGTGCCTGGCGACCCCAAAGAGCTCCCCGGCATCCCCTTGAACTGTCAGACGGCCCATCTCAGTCACAAGTTGGCGGAGTAATCCTATCTCCTCTGCCGTGATGTTCTGAATCACGAAAGGGATTACCGCCACTTCGAGTGCCTCGCGAATTGCATAAATCTCTATGGCAGCTTCGGGCGTGATGCCGCGGACCACGACGCCTCTCCGGGGCAGGTACTGTATCAACCCCTCCGTTTCGAGTTTCCGCATTGCTTCGCGAACGGATGTACGGCTAACATGCAACCTGTCGGCCAGCTTCTTTTCTATTAGTCGGTCGCCGTCCCTCAGTTCGCCCTCAAAGATCGCCTCCCTGAGGGTTTCATAGACGAGTTCCCTGATGGTTCTTGCATTGGAAGGATCAAAGGAAGCTAGAGGCGCTTTCATCCTAATGGCCACCCCAGAGTGGTGTAAATTTCGGATACTGGATCCTCGTATACGGTATCCCTTTCCATCTGGCGCATGCTTTTCTCCGTTGGCGAGGCTATTCCTCCCTGTGCTGTAAGTACTTTTCTGAGTACATTGTCACCCTACCTCCCCGCACTAATCCGTTAGAGGTTAACAGAACAGCATCCACTGGACTGCCTCTGGAAAGGAGGCCCTCCAGCAAGCTACACCTGACTACTGTATGGACGACACCGACGACCGCACTCTTGCATCCACCTGTCAGTCGGCCGTACAATTATCATGCAGGCCATCGAACGAGAGAGAGGGATTGTCGTGGCTGGCTCGATGAAGGAAGCCATCAAGGAAAGATACGGCCGCCTGGCTGGGCGTCTAGACGACTCCTGCCGCTCCGGCTGTGCCCCAAGGTGTGGCTGTGCTGCTGACTATTCGCCGGAGGACCTCCTGGCAGTGCCAGAGCACCTGGTCTCGACGTCCCTCGGATGCGGTAATCCGCTTATCATGGCTGACCTCAAGCCTGGTGACACGGTCCTCGATCTCGGGAGCGGGGCGGGTTTGGATGTGCTTCTCGCCGCACGCCGTGTCGCCCCAGACGGCTGGGTGTATGGACTGGACATGACAGAGGGAATGCTCGCACTGGCTCGGCGTAATCAGGTGGCTGCCGGGATCACAAATGCCGAGTTCCTGCACGGTGATTTGGAGCGCATCCCTCTCCCAGCTGGATCCGTGGACGTGGTCATATCGAACTGCGTGATCAACCTCGCGACCGACAAGCCGAGAGCGCTCACGGAGGCCCACAGGGTACTGAAGCCTGGGGGACGAGTGTCAATCTCAGACACGGTATGGCTCTCGGAGGTCCCGGAATGGATCCGGCAGAATACTGGTCTCTGGGCGGCATGTATAGCAGGGGCCATGTGTCGAGACGAGTATACCTCATTGCTCGGGCGGACGGGTTTCTCTGACATCGATGTGACCGTGACCAGAATCTTCGACATCACCGGCGCTGACCAAGCGAGCGGCCCTGAGGACATTAGGGCGAAACTCGCACCTCTTGCCAACTCACTTGCTAGCGCCTTGATCAGAGCGCGGAAGCCCGTCTGACGATCGTGGCTGAAGACTGCGGGAACAGAAGGCTCCGCGCTTCCCACAACAACCCTACCGGAACCCAACAACCCCCTGATCCGTCTCATCTCTGGCGTTGCGTGCAGTGCTCCCCCTCCACCGGCCAGGCAGCACAAATGCATCGGAATCATCCGCTGAAGGAGAATTCGTTCCGCAGTCGAATCCATTCTTCAGCCAGGCACAGGAAGCAGCACGAGGTGGCTGAGGTGTCCATCACAGTATCCGTAGGGTTCATCGCTCCATGGGATAAGGTCCGAGTTCAAGTAGAGCTGGATGAGGGCGCGACGCTGAGAGACGCCATGTTGAAGTTCCAGTCATCGCTCACGGAGATCGTTACGGATGACACCCTCAAGTTGATCGTTGATATGAAGCCGGACGAGTTTGTCAGGTCAAACACAATAATGGTCAACGGCAAGCACGTTAGATCGGAGGATAGCGCGCTCGGTGCCTTGGTCTGCGATGGGGACGCTATCCTCCTCATACCCCCGATTCTCGGGGGGTAGCACACCCAGCCCGCATTGCCCGGGCGGATGTACGACAACCCCCGCGAAGGTGGTCTGCTGGTTGAGACAGCTCATAGTCACCCTCCTCACTATCGCTGTAGTCCTCGCCGTGCTCCCCGGGTCAGTCCTGGGCAAGCCTGAGCTGTTCCTTGCCGTCGCCACCATCGATGGCCCTTCAGTGGCCATACTTGTGAGCAACTACACGCGGACATTGGCAAGGATGAACTCTCTGGATTTCGAATCCGATGTCGTGGATGCGACGGCCGTGATCAGAGTCCTCGGCGAAATCGGCATCGAGGCAGTTGTCATCGGGGATCACGACATAGAGGCAGGAGGCCTGGCCAGGTACGAGGTCCTGATAATGCCAGCCGCGAGCGCTGTTTCGGACCTTGAGATCGAAAAGATCCGGGAATTTGCCCGGTCAGGCGGCAAGATTCTGAGCACTTATGACACTTCGCTCTACGACAGTTTCTGGCGTGTCCGGGCGGAATACGGACTCTCCGCGATCATGGGCGTTGGATACCAGGCCCCGCCGCACTCCAACCGGGAACCCATGAGGCCCACAAACCCACCCCATCGTATCTTCAGGGGCATTGGACCCGAGATCATCCTGCCAAGAGGGCATACCGCCCAGAGTCACGTCGCGACTGAGGCAACCGTGTTGGCCCGGTGGGCATCGGGGGCGCCCGCAATCGTCGAGAGCAACTACGGCGTCTACTGCGCCGGGAACCTCTTCGCGAGGGCGAACCTCTCCTCCTCGGCGGTGGCGAACCTGGTCCGCAACATAGTGGCGTACCTGATCGACAGGGAAACGAAGTCCGCCAAGTTCACATCCAGGATCGCAGCACGAGTGGCATGGTACCGACCAGCGGGTACTCCTGAGGATATCCGCGCGGAATTCGACAGGATGGAAAGAGCCGGCTTCAATACAGTCTTCGTCGAGACGTTCTATCACGGATACACTATCTACCCGAGCGAAGTGGCAACGCAGCGTCCGCAATTCCTGGGGTTTGACCCCCTGCGGGTGGCGTTGCAGGAAGGGCGGCGACGAGGCATCAAAGTCCACGCCTGGCTCGAGCTATTCTACGTGGGGCCGGGAGTCGGAGATGGAATACCTGGGCCTATCCTGGAGAGGCATCCCGATTGGGCGGCAGTGGGCCTCGACGGCAAGCAGCCAGTCGCCGCGGAGTCGAATAAGTACTTTCTGTCTCCTGCTCACCCAGAAGTTCAGGCTTTTCTCCTGACGCTTGTGGATGAACTGGTGAGTACATACAAGGTGGACGGGGTGCATTTCGACTACCTGCGCTATCCATTCAGCCGTCCAGTACCTTACGACTACAACCCGGTCGTCACGAAGATGGCTGCGGCCGACCTTGGCTTTGAGCCACGCGAGGTGAGGCTGGACATATCCAGGTGGAACGCGTGGTTCCTGTGGCGGTGCAACAACCTCACGCAGTTCGTGGGCAGGCTTGCCGAGGTCATCCGTGCGAGATCGCCCGAATCCACCATCTCGGCAGGTGTCTACCCCTACCAAGATGCCCTGCTCACCAGGATGCAGGACTGGAAAGCCTGGGGGGAACTGGGGTACATCGACTTCGCAGTTGTGTTCACGTATACCCTTGACAACGATCTTCTTGACACTCTGGTGCGCGCGGCCCAGTACGCTTCCGCGGACCGGATCGCCGTCTATCCGGCGGTGGACGCCGCATCCATGCCCAGGCCGCTCACTGAGAAGCTGCTCGACCTCCTGGAGGCAATTCGCAAGACAGGGTCCAGGGGTGCAGCCGTCTTCACCCTCAATGCCTTGCCCGACGAGACACTCGATGCACTGGCCGCAGGTCCGTTCAAACTCCCCTCGTCTGAGTCGCGCGCGCGTTAACCCCGCCCCCGGCAAGATCGAAGGAAGCCTTGGACCCGTCGTGGCGACGGGGGAAAGCGTCGCAGTTCCGCGCGTCCGAGGAGTCCGGGCGACGCAAGGCAGGGCAAGACCTCGCCCGGTTGCCTACTTCGACTCCCACTGCAACTCCGATCGAAGCCCGACCGGGCAGACCCTAGCGCACCGACCGTGGCAAAACATGTCTCGCCTGTGACCTCTGCATAGATCCTGATTGGTTCGGGACACGGGATCCAGCCACACGCCATCTCCGGCCGCTTGATCCATCAGTGTGATGGCGCCGGGGCCGCAGTTGTCTATGCACATGCGGCAGGCTTCTCCCAGGCAGACCTTGTCCCGAAGCAACGGAGACGGTTCAAGCGCGGCCCGGGTCACAACCGTGGTGAACCTGACCCTCGGCCCGTATGCGGGTGTCACCACGATGCTGTTCAGCCCAAATTCGCCAAGCCCACATCTGACTGCCGCGTGCCGGTGAGACACAAGCCCAACCCGACCGGGTATCCTGTCGTGCAGATTTCGCTGGGAATCGCCGTACGTGGCCGGGAAGCTGACTGACGTGAATCCCTGGTCCTCAAGCTCGAGCACGAGCAGTAGCCCAATCTCGTCAAGCTTGCGGTTGATCACGTCATAGCCCATCTGCCCGTAGAAGTGATCCAGAAGCACTTCCTTCCTGAGGTCCCCCCTGATCCAGGGGGAATTCCCGAGGTATCTCTCGTATGCGATGATAGCGGGCGGGATCTGCATCCCGATACTGATGACGCACTCCGCTCCGGAAACCCAGTCTGAGGGGTGGTGGCCCGAAGGGGCACCCTCGAAACGCGATACGGGGCCGACCCCGAAAAGCGACGCTCCCGCCTGGCGGGCAATGACCTCCAGTCTCTTGCGCAGGTCCATGGATGACTCACCTCTCATTCGCGACTGACCGTCACTACGTTGACGCGCCTGGCACAGCCGCCATCTTTTGGCTGCAGTACTGTGTCCGAGCACATTCCTCCTCCCAAAGGGGAAGTAGCGGCTCTCTTATGGGCAATGAGTTCGTGCGGACTCACCCTTGGTAGTGCCGGTCCCGGCTGCGGCCGCGACCAACAGCCCGGCAGCGATCAGTGCACCACCGACGAAAAAGCCCCAACTCAACGACTCCCCGAGGACACTCCATCCAGGCAAAGACCCGACCACGGGCTGTACGAAAAAAATACCGAGCGCTCAAGGCTGAGCCGCCCTTGTCGTGCCAGCACAGGACGAGGTCCACGCCCGGAACACCCGGAGGCACTGTGCCGTGCGAGAAGGCACTGTTCCCGGCCTTGATGCCCGTATACTCGGACCCCAGGGAGTCGCCAGGAGTCCTCGATCACAACAAGGCCATGTCGGTCCGCGATCTCGCGAACCACATCGAGTTTGGCCGGTTGGCCGAAGGCGTCCACTGGAGGGATGGCGTTTGCGTAGGGAGTGATGGTGCCCTCAAAGGGGCTGTAGCTGGTATTCACGGTTCCGTGGTGGGCTACGTCCACAAACGTTGGCTCCGCCCTTCTCGTGGGCAATGGGATTGCCGGACGTAAGGGAATTGTGGGGCACGATGAGACGAAAGGGAGCTGCTTATGGTGACATATCGTAGTCCCCTTCGCCGATGCCGAAGGCCCTATTCCTTTACCTCCCCGTTTTGCACCAGCAACGCCTCGTATTCCTCACGCGACATTGGACACTCGATCAGTCTTCTGAATTGGGGATAGGGCAACCGGCACTGATCGGCCATCTTGCCAAGGGTGAAATCCGAGAGGTCCCTGTGTTTAGAGCCGTGACTCGTCTCGGTCCATACCGACGTCTTCTTGCCGCCGCGTGTGTAGAACACAAACTTGCAGTGGCTACCGTTTGACCGCCGAAACCCCTTCTTGCATAGTGAGCTTTCGACGTCGCTGCGCTTCTCCTCACCCATTCCCCACCGAAGCCTCCTCGACCATGCCGCGAAGACGTTCCGCGAACTCTCCCGCGTCCTGAGACAACTCCCCATGGGGTGCAAGCACATACTCCTTCCACAACCAGATGAGATCGGAAAAGAGCTTCTCCACAGCGTCTTCACGCGTAGCACCCGATGCAACAACATGCAAGTCGGACAGCTCGAATACGACATGCCCGTCCTCAAATGACGGCTCGACCGACTTCGCTCGCTTGAGAACGAGCCTCCCTTCAGCCGTTTCGATTGATTTGAGCACAAGCGGTCGAAGATCAAGGGCACGGATGTCGGAGACATTCACGATCTTGTCAGGAAAGCCATTCGCATCGAGTTGGACCCTGCCGGTCACATGGACGATTCCTTTCAGGTTCTCCACGACTAAATCCTCCAGTTCAGGGTCGTAGTAGCAGTCCAGCACGCGGCT
>JANLFS010000035.1:0-27080 GCA_024655925.1 Bacillota bacterium
AGTGCCCCCCCATGCTGCCCCCCTGCAAGCGGAGGATAGTGTGCGCGGTTGGACTCCTTCTCCATGCCGAAGAGAATGGCCTTGATGAATGACATCAGGGTGGTCTTCCCAGACTCATTCGGGCCGGTGAAAAGGATGACACCTTCGCCTAAGCCGGTGATGTGTTGGTCGTGGAAAACCCCGAATCCGTCGATATGTACTTCACTCAGACGCAAGGCCTACACCTCTTCCGGCAGAAGAAGGTCCAACCCAAGCCGCCCCGCGGCCCGCACTACATCCTTGAACTCCTCGGCCTCCATCGACTCAATGATTGCCGCGAGCTTTCGCCGCCTGAGCCTTTGGGCGAGGTCTCTCCTGAGCATGTCCAGGGCCTCGGGATCCGCCAGAGTCTCTTCCACCTCGCTCAGGAAGTCCGAGACGAGACTGCCCTCCCTCCGGAAGGCCTCGATGTCGACTTCCTTTGTCGTGTTGGAGATGAGAGATTCAACCCAGATGAACGGATCGCCTCCTCCCAGCCTATCGCGGATAAGTGTGAGGATGTCCCGGGATACATGCGATCTCCGGACCTCACCGTCGAGGCGCCCGCGTCCTCCCAGGATCACCCTGACCACCAGGGACCGGCCGTCCGCCATGGCCGCAGCCCGTATGATCTCGGCCTCCGCCCGCGTCACCAGATCATCGAGGGTCTCAAGCTCGTCGATGGACACCTCCACCGTTTCCCACCTGATGGAATCCACCGGGCAGAACTCGATGGATGATACGGCGCCGTTGTCCACCGTGACGACCTGGCACCCGTGAGGCCCGGTCTCCCTGGGGTTCCGTCCCTGAGTACTCCCTGGATAGACCACCGTCGGGCCGTGATCGCGCAGAGTCTTTGGCGCATGGACATGCCCCAGGGCCCAGTAGTCAATACCGGTACTGGCAAGATCCTCGAGGGTGCAGGGAGAGTAGTTCTCGTGCGACGGGACTCCTCCCACGTTCGCGTGGAGGACCCCAACAGCGAAAGGACCAGCCGGGTCCTTCCTGAACCCAGCTGCGAGGTTCTCTGTGACCGCCGCGCGCGGGTAACTGACCCCTTGCACCCTCGCGACCTCCTCCCCGTCTCGCACCACACGATGAACCTCAACCTCCGGCCCGAAGAAGTGCACTTCGGGTGGCCATGTGAGTGAGGCCCGCCACCCTCCCAGGTGGTCATGGTTCCCACACGAGATGAAGGTGTGGATTCCTCGCCGGGCAAGCGCACCCAAACCGGAGCGCAGCTCAAGCTGGGCCCGGAGGGACTTGTGGCTTCCGTCATACACGTCCCCCGCGAGCACCAGGAAATCAGCCTGTCGCCTGATGCAGAGGTCCACCACCCGCCTGAAGGCATCCCGGGTCGATTCTATGAACTTCTGGGCGAGTTCCTCCGACTCCGCTCCAACCGCCGCGAACGGGCTGTCGAGATGGATGTCCGCCGCGTGGACAAAGCGAAAAAGGGTCACAAGGGCGAGCCCCCTTCCCCGAGTCTTTATGCCTGAGTATTGACCTTCTCTGGACCCCGCGTCTCAGAGCAGAACCTCCTCGCCGTCTCCACGAGGACGTCTGCCGCGGCGCGAACCTGGGCGAGATCCACCCATTCCGCCGCGCCGTGCATTCCCCCGCCGCCTGGCCCGAAGACCACCGACGGGATGCCGGCCGCATCGAGCAAGGCAGAATCCAGCCACCCACTGGATCCCCCGAAGGCCGGCCTTGAGCCAGTCAAGGCCTCCATCGCCCCTACAAGCGATGTCACCACAGGATGGTCTGGGTCAGTCTCGAGGGGCGGACGCCAGAAGAACACTTCGGCCGAGCCGTTGAAGGAAGCATCCTCTTTTTCGAGGGCTTCGAGAATCGAGTCAAGTTCCGCCTGTACCACCTCAGGGAACTCTCCTGGGATCGTGCGCCTTTCGACCTTGAGGGTGCAGGACGGAGGATACGTAGACAGTTCAGTGCCGCCGGATATGAGGGAAGCGTGGATAGAAGGAGCGCCCAGCAGCGGGTGGCGACGAGAGGCGAGTCTGGCGCCGAGGCGCTCGATCTCCACCAACACCCGACCCATGTGAGCTATGGCGTCCACACCCTCTGCTGGCCTGCTCCCGTGGGCAGCTCGGCCTCTAGTCTCTATCGTAGCCCATGCGAACCCTTTGTGGGCGATGTGGACCTCAAGCCCGGTGGGCTCCACCACGATCGCCCCATCGGCCTTGTGCGCGAAGTCCCGGGCAACCTGCTCCGTCCCCGCGCTCGCATACTCCTCATCGACAACGGCAGTCATGATGACGTCTCCGGGCAAGCGAGGCCCCCGAGCGATCTCACGCATCGCAATCATCATGGCCGCAAGTCCGCCTTTCATGTCACATGCCCCGCGCCCGTATAGCCGGCCATCCCGCACCTCCGCTCCAAGGGGATCGATCTGCATACCCTCGATCCCCACCGTATCCGTGTGGCCGTTCAGAAGAAGCGTCTGCCCGCGTCCTGATCCCCGGATGGCGCAGACCACATTCGGCCGCCCCGGAGCTGCCTCCACAAGGTCTGCATCAAGTCCATGAGAACGCAGCCATTCCCGAATGAACCGGGCGACCGCAAGCTCTCCACTGCCGCCCGGAGAGAGGGTCGGGTTCACGGATTCGATCCTCACCAGACCCATGGTCAGTGCTTGCGCTTCTCCAGTGTCCACCATGATATCCGCGCCTCCCGCTGTGCCGAGACAGAATGTCCCGCTTCCTGATGTTGTTATCATATCCGGTCTGCCCAGATTCTTCAACTGAAGGAAACTCAGTCCCACTGGCGAAATGAAGCTGGCGGGGTGCCCAAGTATGAGCATGGCAGGAGTGGGAGGATGTCGTGTCATCCATAAAGATGATCCAGCCGGATGAGGCATCCGGCGAACTCGAGGCAATCTACCAGCAGGCCCGAGATCCAAACCTGGGACGGCCTGCGAACATCATGCTCGCGCACTCGCTCAACCCAGAAGCAATGGCCGCACACCTGAACATGTACCGGACTCTGATGTTCGGAAAGTCCAGGCTGTCACGGACCTTGCGTGAGCTCATTGCGGTCGTTGTCTCCCAAGCCAATCGGTGCCATTACTGAATCGTGCATCACGGGGAGGTTCTCCGTAGGTTCATAGGTGAGAAGCGCCTGCTTCAGCTAGTGCAGTGTGGGCCAGGGGGCATCGGCCTCTCCAAGCGGGATTCCGCCGCAGTCTCATACGCGATCAGCCTGACCCTGAACCCTGCGTCTGTCGGGGCGGACGGGGTCCGCAGGCTCAGAGAGGCTGGGTTTTCGGACCGGGAGATACTTGACATCAATCAGGTTGTGTCTTACTTCAACTACTCGAACCGAGTGGCCTCTGGCCTCGGACTTGAGGTCGAACCCGGCGACCCTTACGCGTCCTTGGCAGAAAAGCTCCGGGACGCCTCGCGTTCGGGCGTCCCGGGGTACGGATCCGGTGATCTCGACTAGTTCATCGTGCTCTGCGCCATCCGGACAAGCCACTGGGGGTCGACATCTCCCACCAGGACGAACCGTGTGCCAGCATGCTCCCACTCGATCACCGGCCCGGCCACCGGAGGCCTGGACCTTCGCGCCCACCACGGAACAGGGCTTTCGTAGAGTGAGATGACGCCTAACCCATCGTGGAAGACCAAGTGAGCCATGTTCACCCTGACGTCTGGCCCCATGTCTCCCATGGGCGGACGAGGAGTCCTGGTGTCCACGAGGTGATATCCTTCCGGGATCCAGGTGGGGACGACCAGGTTGAACCGAAGTTCCTTGGACGCTTCCTGCACTGTGTGGCGGCTCATGGGATGGGGCACAGCTCCTGCCCCAGCTAGTGCGGCTTCCGCCGAAGCCTTCGTCTCGGGCCTCAAGACAGGCGCGTAGGATATGCTCACGACCTCACGCCTCTGGACGACATCTCCGCGGTAGTTGTAGTCCTCCACCTTGAGCTGGACTCCTGTCACCTCGTCCACCCACACGACGCGTCGGACATTCCCCACCCGCTTTGGTGAGATGGTGAGAACGACGGTGTCGCACCCTGCGATGCTGGGGCCTGCTTCTCGTGTTATCGTGTAGTTCGCAACGAGCAGGTCGATGTCCTCCGCTATTGGCTGAGCGAAGGCCTGCACCGTTCGGGCCGGGCCGGATCCTGGCGGCATCCCGCCGTATCGTGCTTTCCTCCCCAGGCCGACGGCGGTGTGTGCTGGGCCGGAAGGGGTCTCAACGGTGTACCGGACCATGCCGTCCCATCTGAGAAGCCCCACTTCAACCTGGCCCACTCCGGGGTTCCACACCCGAAGCCTCGCCTCATACTCGACGGGCGGATCCAAGCTCAATTCATACAATTCCACAGGCGAAAGGCCTTTCGTGGTGGGCTGTGCTGCCTGCGTGTTTGCGCTCGCCCCGGCGCCGGAGGCCAGGATGAACCAGGCCACTAGAGCGCACACAAAGGCCGAGACTGTGGCTCGCCTGGCTCCTCTCACTCTAGCGGACCGCAGCTTCCCTGCCATCAGCTTATCTCACCCCCGGTGAAGAGGCCGGCGCAGAGACCAAGACTACTCCCACCTGGCCCGAAGTGACCACGTAATGCGAACGAATGACGGCCTCCTCCTGGGCCATCATCTCCTTGCGGTAGAAGTAGCCCATGGCCCCGAACACCGACACCAGGGCTATCACGGCCGCGGCCGCCCCGACCATGATACGCCCGCGGAGACTGCTCCAGAACCCGCAGGCTGCCCCGCGCTCTGCCAGTGCCCGCCGGCCGGCAGCGCTCTCCCGTTCACGCCTGGTGATCCCACTTGTGACTCCCTGAACCATGGCTTCGACGTCCCACTCCGGGAGAGCCTCAGCCCGGACTGCTTCCCCGAGGCGTTTCAGATCGAGAAGCACTTTGCGGCACTGTTCACAGGAAGCCAAGTGCGCTTCGATTTGGGGGCGGCGTTCCACGGGGAGCTCACCGTCGAGGTAGAGCCCTACTATCTCGTCATCCAGATGCATCTGCTTTCCCGTCATCTGAGATGCCATCGCGGTCCTCATGCGAACCGCGCGGCCTCCACCTCCTTCCTGAGACTCTCTCGAAGAAGCCTTCGCGCCATGTTGAGCCTGGATTTGACTGTGCCTTCGTTCAGGTTCATCGCTTGTGCGATCTCACTGTAGGACATCTCCTCCGTCTCCCGCATCAAGAAGACTGTCCTGTATATGTCGGGCAGGCTCTCCACTGCCCGCCGGATCTCTTCGATCGTCTCCGATCGGCTCGCTATCTCTCCAGGGTCTGAACCCGGGTCCGGCACGTCGATGGGTTCTGACCCTTCGCCGAACTCGAGGGGTTTGTCGAGGGGAACCATCCGCACTCCGCCGCCCTTGCGTTTCTCGCCAAGAACCACGTTGACAAGGATCCGGCGCACCCAGGAGTAGAACCCGCCCTCCTGCCGGAAACTGCGGATGTGCTTCCATCCGGCGAGGAATGCGTCTTGCACCGCGTCCCACGCCGCCTCCCGCGACCCTGACATCCTCCATGCGAGGTTAAGAAGTCTCTGGGAATGCCTCCGGACTAGCTCGGCATAGGCGTCGCGCGAACCCGACGCCGCCTCTTGCGCCAGCCGTTCATCAGGAAGAGAAGCCCACCCGGTTTCACTCAACACTCATGCCTCCCACCGAATCTTGTGCATAAGTGTATCACTCCCCGGTGGATTTGTCTTCGGCGTTTCTCTCTCCCAGTACTACTGATGCGTGTGTTCCTGGAAAGTTCGACGCCCGCCGGAAAGCGGGCGTCGAATGTGACCTGGGGCAGGCGCCCCCGGGCTTGTCCGCCGTGGTGATCTACTTCTTGTCATAAACCTCCGGGTTTACGATGTTCTCGGGCACCCTGCCTTCCAGCATCGCAAGAAGGTTGACCGCGGCCATCTCTGCCATCTTTGTCCTCGTCTCGATGCTGGCACTCGCGATATGGGGCACGATGACTGCGTTCCAGCACTCCGCTAGGCCGGGGGCGAGCTTGGGCTCCTCCTCGAAGACATCAAGGCCCGCTCCGCCGATCCGGCCACTCTTGAGCGCCTGGACCAATGCTTTCTCATCGACCACTGGGCCTCTTGAAGTGTTCACGAGTATCGCGGTCTTCTTCATCATCTCGAACTGAGCCTGCCCGATCAGATGGTGAGTGGACGGCAGCAGCGGAACGTGGAGAGAGATGAAGTCGGACTTGGCGAGAAGCTCAGCGAAAGGCGTGAAGGTCACCCCGAGGGCGCGCTCCTCGGCCTCCGGAAGTCGCCTCTCGTCGAAGTAGAGCACCTTCATGTCGAAACCATGCGCACGCTTGGCAACCGCGGACCCGATTCGCCCCAGCCCCACGAGGCCCAGGGTCTTGCCGTAAACGTCAGCGCCGAGGAAGAGCATTGGCCCCCATCCTTCGTACTTGCCCTCTCGGGTGAACTTGTCCGCCTCCACGATGCGGCGTGCAGTGGCCATGATAAGGGTGAACGCCAGATCCGCAGTTGTGTCCGTGAGAACCCCCGGAGTGTTGGACACCGGCAGCCCTCGCCTCGTTGCCTCGGCCACATCGATGTTGTTGAACCCCACCGCATAGTTGGAGATCCCCCGGAGCTTCGGGGCAGCCGCCATGATCTCAGCGTCTATCGTGTCAGTGAGCAGGCAGAGGAGGCCTTCGACATCCGCCACTCCCGTGACCAGTTCCTCCCTGGTCATGACCCGGTCGTGCGGGTTAACTGTCATGTCAACATGTGGCGCCAGGAGATCCAGTCCGGGTTGGGGGAGTCTCCGAGTAACGAGCACTTTCGGTTTTGCCATCAGTTGTGATCCCTCCAGTGAGCAGTTTGCAGTGTCAGTATCTGGCGCAGAATCTACTTCTGCGTCTACCCCCATGTTCCTTCCTCGGAGCCTTGATCACGGGAGGCGCCATCATATAGTATGTGCAGAGAAGTGTTCCGAAGGAGGCGCGGGGATTGCACTACCCCGACAGGCCGGTGCTGCTTCAGCGCACCGCACCTTTCACCAACATACTCCTGGCCATAAACATCGGGGTCTACCTGCTGTTGGAGCTCTCGGGCGGCTCCAGTAACCCATGGGTTCTCCTGAGATACGGCGCGAAGTTCGCACCTCTCATCCGGGCAGGAGAGCCGTGGCGGCTGCTCACCTCCATGTTCCTTCATTCCGGTCTGCTCCACTTGAGCATGAATTCCTTCTCCCTGCACAACCTGGGTAACGTAACCGAGAGGCTTTTCGGCTCCAAGAGGTTCCTTCTGGCATACCTGGCGTCAGGCTTATGTGGGTCCATAGTCAGTACTCTTCTGGCTGATCCTCGCGTGATAGGGGTCGGAGCGTCCGGCGCGATATTCGGCCTCGCTGGTTGCCTCTTTTACTTCGGTCTCAGGTTCCCACGGCATTTTGCGCTGATCGCCGGCATGAGGTTCGTATTCATCGTTCTGCTGAACCTCGCCATCGGGTTCACAAGCCCGCTCATCGACAACTACGCTCACCTCGGAGGGCTCATAAGCGGGTTCGCGGCAGCTTATGCTCTCGGCCTGCCGGGCGAACGCACAGGCGAGTCCAGGCAGCTTGCACGGCGTGTGTTCCTTTCGTTGATGCTGATAGGAGCGGCCGCGGCCGCATGGCCAGTTCCTTTGAGGTGAATGAGGAATCCCCCCGGCCTTACGTCGTCAGGGCTCATGTCAGCTGATTGACAGACTGCGGCGTAGGTAGTATGATGGCGATGTGCACATTTTTGTGAACACAAGGCCCGGGAGGGATTTCTATGAGTGTTTTCCAGGACAGAGTGACTGCTTTCAGCCAGCAATACGAGGACGTGAAGAAGAAGGATCACTACTACTACCTGCAGCAAATCGACGCCTTAAACGGGGGGCAGGTGACTATCGGCGGCAGGCGCATGGTGATGTTTTCATCTTATAGCTACTTGGGCCTGCTCCGCCATCCCAAGATCCAGCAGAGGGCAAGAGAGGCAGTCGACGACTTCGGGACGGGAACCCACGGCGTGCGAGTGCTCGCGGGCACTACCAGGTTGCACACGGAATGCGAGCGGAAGATCGCGGACTTCCTCGGCACAGAGGACGCGATCGCGTATTCCAGCGGCTATGTGGCCAACCTCTCCACCATATCCACCCTACTCGGCCGGCAGGACGTCGTGATCACCGATAAGCTCAGCCACGCCAGCATAATCGACGGGTGTCTCCTTTCCAACGCGGAGTTTCAGAGGTTCAAGCACAACGACCTCGAAGACCTGAAAAGACTCCTCGAGGCAGGGAAGCAGAAATACGAAGGCATGCTCGTCATCGTTGACGCAGTCTACAGCATGGACGGGGATGTCTGCCCCCTGCCGGACCTCGTGGAGTTGTGCCGGTCCTACGGGGCTTGGCTCATGGTGGACGAGGCACATTCCTTGGGAGTGCTCGGGGAGACAGGCCACGGGATACTCGAGTATTTCGGGATGTCCACAGACGATGTTGAGCTTCTGAGCGGGTCGCTCTCCAAGACCATTCCAGCAGTCGGTGGTTTCGTGGCCGGCCGGGCGGACGTCATCCGATTCCTCAAGCACAACGCCCGGGCGTTCGTCTTCTCTGCTGCCCTGCCCCCTGCGGCGGTCGCGGCCGTGACCGCAAGCCTCGAGCTAATAGAGGAAGAGAAGTGGCGGCTCGAGGCCGTGCGGAAGAACATCAGGCGGTTTGTGAGTGGCCTCAACGAGATGGGGTACGACACATTGAACACGCAGAGTTGTGTGATCCCGATCATTATCGGCCAGCCCGAGCCGACCCTGGAGCTCACGTCCAAGCTCCACCGGGACGGCATGTTCGTCTCACCCATTCTCCACCCGGCGGTCCCTCAGAATACGTGCCGTCTCAGGGCGAACGTGACCGCCGCGCACACGAACGAGGATATCGACTTCGCCCTCGGCCTTCTTGAAAAGCACGGGAAGGCAATGGGCATAATCTGATCGCAATCGCGGGCACAAGCTGGCGACTGGCAAGAGGGATGGTATTGCGTGAAAGCTGTTCAGTTCCTGGGCTCGGTGCCGCGGTGGGTGTACTCAAAGGCCGTTGGGCGGTTTCGGCGTGAGGCTTACTACGACAGCTTCTCTAATGTGGTCCTCCGAGACGTGAGCGCACCCAGACTTCCCGGGCCCGAGTGGGTGAGAGTTCGGACCAAGTATTCCGGGATATGCGGAAGCGACAAGAACCTGGTCCTCCTGCACGACTCCCCGTCGACCTCGCCGTTCTCGTCGTTCCCTTTCACTATCGGGCACGAGAACTGCGGTCACCTGGTGGAAATGGGGCCGGAAGCCGAGGCCCGACTCGCCGGAACCTTGCCGGTCGGGTCGCGGGTCCTGGTTGACCCAGTCTTGTCCTGCATTCCGCGGGGTATCGAACCCGTATGCGGGAGTTGCGCCCGGGGTGACTATCAGCTGTGCGAGAACTTCAGAGAAGGTACCGTCTCCCCGGGCTTTGCCATCGGCACCTGCCGGGACACCGGTGGGGGCTGGAGTGAAGAGTTCGTTGCCCACTACACCCAGCTGATCCCGCTTCCAGATGAGGTGTCGTTCGAGGAAGCCGCTTGCGTGGATGCATTCTGCTCGTCCCTTCACCCAGTCATACGCAACTTCCCGCCGGATGACTCCACGGTCCTGATCATAGGGTCAGGAATCATAGGGATATCGGCGGTCGCCGCCATTCGCGCGTTGGGCGGGCGAGCGCGAATCGTGACCCTTGCGAAGTACGAGTTCCAGGGGGAGGCAGCGCTTGCTCACGGGGCGGACCATGTGGTCTACATGCGCCGGGGCTCGGACTACTACGCTGAGCTGGCCGAAGCGCTGGGTTCCAGGCTCCTCCGCCCACTCATGGGCAAGAGGGTGGTCCTGGGCGGCGCCGAGACAGTGTTCGATTGCGTGGGAAGCTCGACGAGCATAGATGATGCCCTCAGGTTCACTGCGCCCCGGGGGACCATGGTTCTGATTGGGCTGGCCTCCTTCCCCGCCGGGGTGGACTGGACGCCCATCTGGCTGAAAGAAGCCTCTGTGCGCGGCTCGTTCTGGTGCGGAAGCGAGGAGTTCCACGGCCGCCGCATGCGTGCGTACGAGGTGGCCGTGGAACTCATGAAGACCGGTCGAGTGTCCCTGGCGGGCCTACTCACCCACCGGTTCAGGCTGTCAGACTATCGGCGGGCAATCGAGGCGAACCTGAACATCGGGCGCGAGAAGCTCATCAAGTCGGCGTTCTACTTCGATTGAGTGCCGGTTCACCCCCATACGCGTGGGGACAACGGTGAGCCTGACGGATATGGGGCCGCGATAGACGGTTCACCCCCACACGCGTGGGGACAACTACTCCGCAAGCACGTCCAGCATCGGCCTGCACGGTTCACTCCTACACGCGTGGGGACAACCCGTTCACCGCATTGCGGCTTCTCGACCGCAATGGGCCTGCAGGACGGTTTCGGCCGGCCGGGAAGTCTACAGCCCCAGCATACCGTGATAGAGTCCGCGGTATGCGTCAGCCAGGCGTTGTGTGATTCTCCCGGGCCTCCCATCCCCTATGGCCTGCCCGTCCACTTGCACCACCGGCATTATCTCCCCGATGGTGCTAGTTAGGAACATCTCGTCTGCAGTCAGGAGGTCTCCTGTGGCAATCGGACTCTCCGTGACCCTGAGGCCAAGCCCTCTCGCGAGATCTATCGCAAGAGCTCGGGTCACACCGGGGAGGATGTTCTCTTTCGGGGGAGTGACGATCTCCCCGCGGTCCACGACGAACACGTTGGCGCTCGCTCCTTCGCTGATGTTCCCGGGGACCTGATCGCCCCGGCGGGCGAACGCGAGCACACCAGGTTGGGCGCAGAAGGAGTCGGCATCCAGTGGGGGCCTTTCGCCGAGCCCTCTGACCATGATGCCCTCCCACATGCCCAACCTGTGGGCTTTCTCTTTGGCCAGGCAGTTCGCGAGGAGGTTCACCGTCTTGAGGTGGCACCATCCCCACCTTATGTCCGGGCATGTGACTACCGATGTCCCGGACGTGCGTGCCTCAGCGGGAATCGGTCTGACCGGCCCGAGGGTGATGAAGACGACGGGGGATTGGGAAGACGGGAAGTAATGGGTGCGGACCGCCGGACCCCGCGAGAGCTGGATGTACATCTCGCCCTCAAGCACTCCACTCTCTCGGGCCAGCCGCTCCGCTCCCCGGATCAGCCATTCCAGGGTGAAGTCGTGGGAGATCGCGAGGGCTGATGCCCCGGCAAGGAGTCTTTTCATATGAGTCTCAAGTTCGAAGAGCCTGCCGCCGTAGCACCTGACTACCTCGTAGAGCCCGTCGGCGAAGACGTTGGCCCGGTCTAGAATGCTCACCTTCGCTTCGTCGATCCCGACAATGTCTCCGTTCAGGAACACCACACCAGCCATTGGGGCATCCCCTCCCAAATTCGGCTATGTGATCGTGTTTTCGCCGTGCACACCGGCGGTTCCTGCACCGCGAGGCCGGAGAAGGACCAAAGCATCCGGCCGCGAAGTCTCTTGAGAAGCTCGCACAGACGCACAGTGGGCAGGCAGAATGTCCCAGGCAGGAGGCAGAGTGTCTTGACAGTCATAGAGGTGCTTTCGGCAATCGCAGTGCCCAGACCCAACGGGTCCCGAGCAGCCGAGGAGACGGCCCGGTTCATAGCCGGGACAATGCGCGGTCTTACCCCGTACGTTTCGGAACATGAGTTCTTCCTTCGACCATATATGCAGCCACTGTTGGGGCTGTTCTTCGCAGTGCTGGGAGCAGTCGCCCTCCTTCTCATAGTGAGGAGGCGATTCCTCCCAGCCCTTCTCGTGGCCTTAATGATCCCCGCAGTCTACCTTGGGGAATTCGAGCTCAACGTTCCCGTCGTGACCTGGGTAGGCGGGCGGACCGGCGTGAACGTCATCGCTGATTTCCTGCCTGCGGATGGCCCTGCCATGCGCCAGGTCACCTTCTCTGCGCACTACGACTCCAAGACGGACCTTTTCGACCACGCGCAGAGGAAGCCGATCCTCGGCTTCGCTCCGATCGCCATGGCCTGTTTGGTCCTTGCATCAGCGCTCGGAGCGATCTTCCGCGGGCCGCGTGTGGCCCGCTCCGCGCGGGCGGCATCTGTCATTCTCGCCGTCGTTGGGTTCACCGGGCTTTTCATGTTGATGCTTGTTTTCAGCGGGGGCTTGCTGGTGTCCAGGGACCGGCAGAGCCCTGGAGCCCGGGACAACGCAGCGGCGGTCGCGGTCCTCATGGCCCTGGCAGAAGACATCGCCACTGGAGTGGTGCCCTTGGAGCAGACCCGCGTCAAGATGATCTTCTTCGGCGGCGAGGAAGTCAACATGCAGGGCTCCACGGCCTATGCGAGACTCGTGGAACGGGAACAACAGCATTCTCGTCTATCGCCCGCAGTGTCACCAGCGGTCCCGGACATATTGAGCAATTGTGTGGTCATCAACTGTGAGTTGATCGGAGGCGAGGGGGTGTACTGCTACTGGGAGAACTCCGGTACCTTCCTCTCCAGGCATCAGGCGTCTGCGCAGGCAGTTGCAGTGTACCAGGCCGCCCTTGCATCACTGGGGATCGAGCCCGCCCTGCCAGCCGGTGCGATTTTCGACGATTCCGGACCTCTTCTTGCAGTGGGTCTCCGCGCAGTGACAGTTGGCCACATGAACCCGCACACACGCGACAGCTACCACAACGCCGGGGATAGCCTGGATAAGGTAGTCCCGGCGAAGCTCGAAGAGACGAGGCTGGTATTCCGGGAGATCGTGTCGAAAGTGGACCAAGGCGAGGGCGGAGATGATATACTCTAAGGAGGTGCTCCGTCCAACGGCCGCCTGAAGGGATGAAGGGAGATGATCCATTTGGTGAGGGTTCCTAAGACTAAAGACGGTGCCAGAGTCGGAATCACCGACACAACCCTCCGAGACGCACACCAGTCCCTGTTCGCGACTCGAATGCGCACCGAGCATATGCTCCAGGTCGCCGCCTACCTCGATCGCGTGGGATTCTACTCCATGGAGGTGTGGGGAGGAGCGACCTTCGACACCTGCCTCAGGTATCTGAATGAGGACCCGTGGCAGCGATTGAGAGAACTCAGACAGGCCATCACGAGGACGCCTCTGCAGATGCTCCTGCGAGGGCAGAACCTGGTGGGGTACAAGCCATACGCCGATGACGTGGTGGACAGGTTCGTTGAGAAGACAGTCGAAAACGGCATAGACATCGTGAGAATCTTTGACGCCCTGAATGATGTGAGGAACATAGAGCGTGCGGCCGCGGCGGTGAAAAGGACAGGCGCGCATTTCCAGGGTGCCATTTCCTACACTGTGAGCCCGGTACATACAAACGATGGGTACGTCAAGTACGCACTCCAGCTCAAGGACATCGGAGCGGACTCCATATGCATAAAGGACATGGCAGGCATCCTGGCCCCTTACGCTGGGGAGGAACTTGTCCAACGTCTGGTCGAGGAAGTCGGGCTCCCGGTGCAGGTCCACTGCCACTATACTAGTGGCATGGCCTCAATGAGCTACCTCAAGGCGATAGAGGCCGGCGCCACCGTAGTAGACTGCGCCACCTCCACGGTGGCTCTGGGCTCCTCCCAGCCGCCGGCGGAGTCTCTCATCGTCGCGCTTGCGGACACGCCCTACGACACAAAGATGAACGTCAGGCTGATCAGGCCGGCCGCCTCCATCCTGCGGGAGATCGTGCCCGAGTACAAGGATGTCCTGAGCCCTGTAGGCGTGGACACGGACGTTCTCAACTACCAGATCCCAGGGGGGATGATCTCAAACCTCAGGTTCCAGCTGAAACAGACCAAGTCCGAGAACAGGCTGGAGGAGATCCTGGCGGAAGTCCCCCGAGTGCGCGCGGAGATGGGCTACCCCCCTCTCGTCACTCCCATGAGCCAGATCGTAGGCACCCAGGCCACGCTCAACATCATCACTGGGGAACGGTACAAGCAGATTCCGAAGGAAGTCCGCAACTACATCCGGGGGGAGTACGGCAGTCCCGCCGGGGAGATCGATCCCGATCTCCGCAAGAAAGCGATCGGAGACGACGAAGTCGCGACCGGACGTCCGGGCGACAACATTCCCCCGGGCCTCGCCGAAGCGCGCGCGGCGGTCGAGAAGTACAATGGATCTGAGGAGGATGCTCTCTCCTACGCCCTCTACCCGGAGCAGGCTCAGAAGTTCCTCGCGTCCCGGCAGGCGTCGTCCGCCGGAGGGGCGTAGGTCCGACCCATGGATGCCCGGATAGATGTCAGGCCCATCGGGGTGGTGGAATCCGGCCCCCCTGGGTCCGGCCTGTCGCTCGTGCGCATATTCCCCGAATACTCCGAGGCGCTTGACGGCGTGGCCTCCATGGACAGGCTGTGGGTCATATACTGGATGGACAGAATCACCGAAGCTGAACGCGCCGCCTTGCGAGTCCGGCCCAAACACGACGGCGGACGCGGGTTATCAGGCGCGTTCGCGCTTCGAACCCCGGCCAGGCCCAACCCCTTCGGGCTCACCTGTGTGGAATTGGCTGCATGCGACGGCCCGGTGCTGACAGTGCGGGGGCTGGACGCCCTTCCCGGAAGCCCGGTGCTGGACATCAAGCCGTTCCGGCCTCCGGGCGATTGCGGTCACGGCCGCGACCGGAGCTCGGGCCACGATGGGAAGCCCGATTCTGCCGCAAGTGCCGGTCAGAGGCCCGGCCTTGCGCAGGATCCTGGCCTTGCCTCGGACCCTGCTCACGGCGGGTGAGCCACCTGCCCGCGACCAGTACGAAGATGATGACGGCGACAACGGCTGCGGCGCAGATGCCGAAGCCTGTTACAAACGCCCCGACGGGGTAGCCCCGGACACCCTCCGCGAAGTAAGCCCCTTCCCACCGCGAATCCATCACCAAGCTTACAACCGTCTGGCCCACGATAACCCCGAGGAACCCGGCGAAGTTGGCCAGGCCCTGCGCCAAACCTGCATGCGCAGGGCGGTTCGCTGCCCTGATCATGATGAACGAAGGAAGAAACGAAGCGTTCGACACCCCGAAGATGAAAATCGCTGCTCGAAGAATCCAGACCACCCGCCCGGTCGGGTCCAAGGAAGCGGGGTGCGCGGAAGACCAGCTCAGGAGGAGCCAGGCGGGAATCTGAAATGCCGCGGTTCCCGCAAGCACGAGCCTGCGGTTCTTCACCTTGTCCACAATGATCCCGACAGTCGGGGCTGCGAGTGCCGCTCCGACCGCCGAGGTCGCAAGGATGCTCCCTGCAGCGGCCTGCGAGAGCCCGTGTGCCTGCATGAGGAAAGGTCCTCCCCACAGGCTCGTGAAGGTCATGAGAGTGCCGAAGACCACGCCGAACCCGATAAGGCTCGGCCATGAGCCAGGGTTCGCCACAACCTCAAGCGTCCCGTCCCAGAGGTCTCGCCCGATTTTCAAAGCCAGGCTCCGGCCTGTCCTGGGTTTTTGGTGCGCCGCTCCCTCGTCCGGCCAAACCGGGTCCCGGCCGAGATCGCGAGTGCGCTCCGCCGCCCCCACGTCCGCGGGCGCCTCAGGATCGGAATACGGGCCGCGATCCCGCACCACGACCCACGCCCAGGCCGCAGTGAACGCACAGACCGCCGCCACCAAGAGGTTCGCTGTCCTCCAACCGATCTTCGTTGTGAGAACGACAAATGGATACATGGCCGAGAGCACCCCGACATTGCCCACGAGAGTGCTGATCCCCGAAAAAGCGCCGTAGCGGTGGGCTGGGAACCAGTTAGATATGTTCTTGAGGATGGCGATGAATATGGAGGCCAGGCCCACCCCTGACAGAAACCGGCCGAACGCCGCGGTTCCCAACGTGGGAGCGAGGGCGAAAACCACGTACCCTACAGTCCCCAGGGCCAGCCCACCTGAAATCACGCGCCTAGGTCCGGCGTGTTCCACGAGCAGGCCCGCTGGTATCTGCAGGAACATGTAGACGTAGAAATACGATGTGGAAAGGACCGTGATGCCGACACCCGTTGTGCGAAACTCCGCCATAAGCTGCGGGAATATCTGTCCAACGAACCCCCGGCTGAACATGACGATGAGATGGGCAATGTTCGAGACCACGAAGACCGCCGCGGCCTGCCGGGCGAGGTCCGGAGCCGAGGCGGGCCGCCTGATGATAGTCGAGGGGTGTGACAACAACATGCATCTCCCTTGACATCCTGCTTGGATTCCTGTAAGCGACTTCGAACTCTTGCGCAAACCAGCGTCGCCTCGGGAATGTTCGGTGCGCAACCGTTATTACCTGCAAGCCGCGGGTTGGGTTCGGTCTGTGCCCGTCTCTAAACGGACCTGTCTCTCTATGACCCCCGCCTGCTCAAGCTGTTCTACTCGCATCTGAAGTCTCCGCAATTGGCCGCTTCTATCCGCGCCCTCCTGCACTGCCATGAGGAACTGGAGTGTTGCCGCAGTGATGGCCAACAACCCCCTGTCACCCCTGCCCATGCCCCGGTTAGCTCGATCGTAGCAAGTTGCTGACGCGTCAGTCCCATGACTATCCCCCCGTGTGAAATGCAGTGACAGCCACAGAATACGCCCGCTCGCCGTCTGCGGCCGCCCGCCCGCGCATGAGTCGACTGCAGGAGGCGGGGCGAGGTTGTCGAATCGTCCAGGAAGGGAGGCAGGCCGCTTTCTGCCCACTGGAGGTCCTGAGGTTCTGCGGCCTGAGCTTGAACATGGGGAGGCGCCGTAAGATCCTGATCGCGCTCGGGGCAATCTTGGCCGTTTTCGGAGCCGGGTTCAGCGTGTACATGGTCGCTGTAGGCGGCAAGCTCAGGGAAGTCAGGGAGATCCAGATAGCCGACGTAGACCTCACTGGGGTGCCCGACGGCGTCTACGACGGATCATTCAGTTATCTGTCCTCGAGGATCGCTGTGAAGGTGACCATCAAGAATCACAGGATCTACGCTATAACCATGACGGAACCGGGCAAGACCAAGTACGGCCGGCTGGCCGAGGGCGTCATACCCCGGATCCTCGAGGCTCAGACTCCAAACGTGGACGTAGTATCCGGCGCCACCACTACGAGCAAGGCCATCCAGAAGGCTGTGGAGAATGCGATTGCCGCCGCGATGGGCCATTGACTCGCGGACCCCGGGGCAGGCACGTTGATCTGCGTTTCCCGCGAATGACACTGAGTAGAACCGGAAAAGGAGGGAGGTCGCACGGATCCGGCTTTGACCGGAGTTCCACGACCGCTGCACTATGGATGACGCTCTCAAGCTTGTGGCCGATCTCATGGCTCTATCAGCCAGGACCGCGCCGAAGGGCGCTGGAAAGGATTTCGTCGTAACCGAAGTCATCACAGGCGAGAAGCTCAAGGCCCTCGCGGAGGAGATGAACCGGTACGGCGTGGAAACCGGGAAGGTCAATTTCGACCGCGACGGCCGGGGAGTGGAGGTGTCAGGCGCCTTGCTCTTGGTCGGCCTGAAAGGGGCGAAGTCCGTCGGCCTGAATTGCGGGGCGTGCGGCTATCCCAGGTGCGCAGACCTGCCGTCCATCCACGACGGACCCGAGTTCGCCGGACCGATGTGCGTCTGGCGTCTTTTGGACCTCGGGATCGCTCTTGGCTCTGCCGTGAAGACCGCGTCCATTCACAACGTGGACAACCGTATCATGTACCGCGTCGGCGTCCTCGCAAGGAAGATGGGACTGATCGACGCCGACGTCGCAGCAGGTGTGCCCCTGACCGCCACCGGCAAGAGTCCGTTTTTCGATAGGTAGGATTGCCCGCTCGCTCCTCTGGTGAGCACGCAGCCTGCCGTCGGCGTGGAACCCGACCGGGCTGGATCCAACCGCGTCAGACCCGACTGCACCGGGTTTGACCGTGCGAGACCCGCCTGCATCGAACCCATCGGTATCAAACAAGCCGGCCCGCTGGAACGCCTGAGCGTCCCCAGGGGCCGGCTTCGGGTCTAGCATCCGGTATAGCCTATGGCCGCTACTGCGGCCGCACCCACCCGGAGATGGTCACGAACTGGTTGTCCTGGGCCTTCAGGAAGTACATTGATATCTTCCCTGCTCTCTCGTTCGGGCCGCAGTTGATGTCCTTCGCCATGACCCCGTTCCAGTTGTTGATGGCCTCAAGGGACGAGATCATCTTGGCCCATGTCAGGTCGCGCCCGGCCCGCCTGAGGCCTTCAGCGAAGACCTCGCCTGCGATCACCCCCGCCACGGCGTAGGCGTTGGGAACCTCCTTTGGGAATGTGGCCTGGTAGATCTCCAGGCACTTCTGCCAGTCGGGGTCCTGCTCATCTACAACCGGGACCCAGCCCGCCATGATGACCCCGTTCCAAGCCGGACCCGCCTGGGCAAACAGGGTCAAGTCCGCGTTCGGGTAGGTCGTCAGACAGGGCGGCGAAGCGCACGAGCAGCGGAAACGTCAAGTCCGCGTTCGGGTAGGTCGTCACCCAGGTGGGTTGGAACCCGAGGCTCGCGGCCTGTTTGACAATGGCGGCCGCCCGGCCCGAGAGGGTATAGAGGACTACTACGTCAGGCTTCTCGGCCATAGCCTTGAGAATAGTGGGGGTGTGGTTTACTTCGTTCGCGGCGAAACCGAGTCCGAACACGAGGCTCCGTCCTAGCTTCGCGAGCTGCCCCTTGACGCCGGCTAGGCCCTCCGTGCCCACATCGGTCTTCTCGTAGATGGCCCCGATCCTCTTGGCTTTCAGCTCGCCCACCGCGTACTGAGCGATGATCTTGCCTTCATTCGTGCAGTTGGGCTGGACCGTGAACACGTTCTTCTTGGGCGGAATAGACAGAGCGAACGCTCCGGATCCCTGGTAGACGTATGGGATACCCCGCGCGACGATGTAGCCCAGGACCGCGAGGTTGCCGTATGTCCCAAGCCCGCCCACGAGCGCGAATATGTTGTCCCGCTCCACAAGCTTTTTCACGGCGCCGACGGTCTTTGACGGGTCGAGCTGATCGTCCTCGACGATCAGAGTGATCTTCCTCCCATGGATGCCGCCGGCTTTGTTGATCCAGTTGAAGTAGGCTTCCATCCCGCGCTTCATCGGCACCCCGATTGCCGAGAACGGCCCCGAAAGCGCCTGAAAACTCCCGATCACGACTTCGGTGTCGGTGACCCCCGGGACCCGCTCCACGGCCAAGGTGACCGTCGAGAACGCGATGGCCAGGCAGACTGCCATGATGACGCACCGGGTGATTCTCCTGTCTCCTCCTCCTTCGATTGCCCATAGTAACCCTTCAGGCGGACGATCCGCCCAGGTAAAGCCGTGCGATGATCTCGTTCGCCTCGAGCTCCTTCGATGGACCCTCGAGTTTCACCGCCCCGTTTTCCAGAACATACGCGTAGGTCGAAATCCTCAGAGCGAGCCTTGCGTTCTGCTCCACCAGCAACACTGTGGCGCCTGAACGATTGATGTCTCTGATTATGGCGAAGATCTCCCGGACAACTAGGGGCGCAAGCCCAAGAGACGGCTCATCCAGAAGCAGTATCCTGGGGCGCGCCATCAGAGCCCTTGCTATGGCCAACATCTGCTGTTCCCCGCCTGAGAGAGTCCCCGCCGCCTGCGATGCCCGCTCGGCCAGGACAGGGAACCGGCTGAACACCATGTCAAGATCGGCGCTGATCCCCGCACGGTCGGAACGAAGGTAGGCCCCGATCATCAGGTCCTCCCTGACCGTGAAATCGGGGAATATCTGGCGTCCCTCAGGCACTTGAACTACCCCGAGCCTCACCCTGACCTCGGAGCTCTCGTGTTGGATCTACCTGGAATCGAGCTCTATGCGGCCTTCTGAGATCTTGGCAACCCCGGATATCGCCCTGAGGGCGCTGGTCTTTCCCGCGCCGTTCGCCCCTGGAAGGGCCACAACCGAGCCTTCGGGAACACGGAGCGATACGCCCCGAAGCGCGCGAGCCACGCCGTAGCAGAGGCTGACGCCGACAAGCTCAAGCATTGGCCTACTCCTCTCCGAGGTAGGCTAAGATCACCGCTGGGTCGCGCCGAATCTCCTCAGGGGTTCCGCTCTTGATCAGAACGCCGAAGTTCATGACTGATATCTTCTCGCATAACCCCATGACAAAGGACATGTCGTGCTCTACCAGAAGGATGGAAATCCCCCACCGGTCCCGCGCCGCCCTGATGATCCCGGCGAGTTCCCGGGCCTCCGCATCGTTCATTCTGGCGACCGGCTCGTCCAGAAGGAGGAGCCTTGGCTTGGTCAAAAGCGCTCGCCCGAGCTCAACCAGTTTCTGGGTGCCGTAGGGAAGCGACCGCGCCGGACCAGCGACGTAGGAGCGGATGCCGAGGAACTCCGCGATCTCAAGGGCTTCCGCTCGGAGCTCCGACTTCTCACGGCGCTCCGTCGAGAGGCCAAGGCCTGCGGAGGCGATGTTGGCCCGTCCGCGATGGTGGGTCCCCATCATGAGGTTATCGAGCACCGAGAGGTTCCGAAACAGTTCGAGGTTCTGAAATGTGCGGGCGATCCCGAGCTTGGCAAGGCGGTCGGGCGCCCGGGTCAGAAGGTCCGTCCCGTCGAACGTGATCGTCCCCGAGACGGGTTTCAGGAACCTTGAGACCGCGTTGAACACTGTACTCTTGCCGGCTCCGTTCGGCCCGATCAGCCCTCGTATCTCCCCCGCCTCGACCGACAGATTCAAGTCCCGGACGGCATAGAGTCCGCCGAACCTCACGGTGAGCCCACAAACCTCAAGAAGCGCCATGCGGAACACCTCCCCGACCGTCCCTGGCCCTCCGTCTTCTCGCGGTCTTCTCCCTGATCACCCAGGGCAGGCTCGCAAGCCCGTAAGGAAGGAATATCACGCAGAGAGCGAGCGCGAGGCCTGTTACGATTGTGGACGCAGACTCCATCCTGGTGAAGGGCAATGTAGTAGCAGGCCATGTCAGACGCGAGGCTGACGCCGAAAGCGAACGGCCTCGCTCCAGCCACCCCAGTGAGAATGTTGAGCCCGGTGGCGGCCATGATCGACACGCCCACCATCGCCTCGGTGTATAGGAGGAACCCGCTCCGCCCCACGATCCAGGGGAACGCGACGAGAGCAAGGCCGGTCAAGACGGCGCGCAGACGAGCCCGGGTGAACCTGTTCATCGCCGGGCCAAGTCTGGTACGTTGAACGAGGAGATAAAGGACCACCGAGAGGGCCAGAGCCGTTCCGAGTTGGAGAAGACCGTCGCGGGTGATTATGATGGACCCGATCCGAAGAGGCATTCCTGTGACAAGAGGGGGCATGTAGGCCGGGTTGTAGCCGAAGATCCACAGGGCGAGGCCTTGCACTGTCATGACCAGGCCCATCGTGACGATGATCATCCCAATGAGCGGCCCGTTCTCCACCGGCCTCAAGAAGATCCGCTCAATGGCCGCGCCGAAGATCCCCGCGAACGCGATTGTCCCGAGGATCGCGGCCCATATCGGCATGCGCATTCGAACCAGGAGCGTGAATGTGACGAACGCGGATATCATTGTGATCTCGCCGTTCGCGAAGTTGACTATGTCCATGGTCTTATAGATCAAGACCAGCCCGAACGCCATCAGGGCATAGAGAGCGCCATAGGAGAGGCCTTGCACCGCTGATTGAAGAATCAACCTCTTACGCCCCCTCCCCCAGATCCTGCCGGTTCCCGCTGTTATGCACGGTCGACGATCATCGACATACCCATTCCTCCGCCGACGCACAAGGTGGCAAGCCCGGTGTGGAGACCTTCATCTATGAGGGCATGGATCAGGGTGACGAGTATCCGGGCACCGCTTGCTCCCACAGGATGGCCGAGCGCGATCGCTCCGCCCCGGATATTCACTTTGCTCGGATCCCATTGCAGTTCCCGCCCTACCCCCAGCGTCTGCGCGGCAAATGCCTCGTTCGCTTCGATCAGATCGATGCCGTCCAGAGACATGCCGATCTTGGCCAGGGCCCGTCGGGTAGCAGGGACAGGACCCAGCCCCATGAACGCGGGCTCAACCCCTGCCGAAGCGTAAGACCGAACAGCCACCATGGGCTTGATCCCGAGCTCCTTCGCTTTGTCCGCGCTCATCACCACGCACGCCGCGGCGCCGTCGTTTATGCCCGACGCATTGCCAGGAGTGATAGTGCCGTCTTTCTTGAACGCGGGCTTCAGCTTCGCAAGGCTTTCTACGGTAACCCCGGACCGCGGGTATTCGTCCCGGACGAACTTCACAGGCTCGCCTTTCTTCTGAGGTATCTCCACCGGTACGATCTCGGCGTCGAACTTCCCGGCCTCCATCGCCGCCTGCGCTTTGGCCTGGCTTGAGGCGGCGAACTCATCCTGCTCCAGTCGGGTTATGCGGTGTTTCTCCGCTATGTTCTCAGCGGTCATCCCCATGTGGACATCTGTGAACGGACACCACAAAGCAGCTGTCAACATCTCGTCCTTCAGAACCTCGTGGCCCATCCTCATCCCCCACCTGGCCCGGTCGAGGAAGTAGGCGGCGTTGGACATGCTCTCCATGCCCCCCGCGACCGCGATCTCCATATCCCCCGCAGCTATAGCGGTGGCCGCCATTGCCACGGTCTTCAGGCCTGACGCGCACATCATGTTGATGGTAACCGCGGGGATCTCAACCGGCACGCCCGCCGCGAGCGAGGCCCTCCTTGCCGGGTTCGCCCCTTGGGATGCGGGGAGTATGGACCCCATCAGCACCTCATCGACCTGGCCCGGCTCGATTCGGCTTCTCCTGATGACCTCCTGAATCACCACCGCCCCCAGTTGCCAGGCGGGAAGGCCCGCAAGCGCGCCCCCGAACGATCCGATCGCGGTCCGCGCCGCTGAAGTGATCACAACTTCCTTCATATTGCCACTCCTTTCAGCGCTGAGATCCGTATCCGCTTTCTTTGTTTGTTTGTTCCAATCCACGCGCCCGCGCGGGGCGCGACCGTATCCGAACTTGCCGACTTCTCCTTCGATGAACCGAGAAGCCTCCGGAAAACTGGGAAAAGCCGTTCCTCTCCGGTTTGGATGTGCCTGACCAGAACCCGCCACCGCGACGTATCCGCCATTCCGGAATCGTCGGTATCCTGAGTGAACCGCACAACGAATGAGGCCATTACTACTTCTCCACCAGCCCCGGTTACGCCCACCTGAAGACCGTGCACGCCATGGCGTATCCGCCCCCTGAAGCGCAGAGGACAACCACATCCCCCGGCTTGATCCGGCCGAGCTTGACAGCATCGTCGAGAGCCATCGGTATGCGGGCAGAGCCGGTGTAACCCCATTTGTTCATTACGCAGTGGGTGCGGTCCATGGGAAGTCCGTATTCGGCCATTACCTCTTTGATAGTGACAAGCCTTATCTGAGTAAACAGGTACATGTTCACGTCATCTGTGGTCAATCCGGCCTTCGCGAGGGTTTCGCGGATGAGGGGAACCCAGTGCGCGAAATTGGTCTCAGGAGGATAAGGCTTGAGGAACCTGACCTTGTGAAGCCCAGTCTTGATTGACTCCTCGTTCGCCGGGGTTTTGGATCCGCCCACATAGATGCCCATGTAATCGTGGTACTGCCCGTCCGTGATGAGCTTGCCCCCGAGAAACCCAGGCGAGTTAGAGATAGTAAGCACAACCGCTCCGGCACCGTCAGCGAGTATCGTGGGTGTTCTGGGATCGTCCCAGTCGACGTACTTCGTCATGGCGTAAGTGCCGATGACGAGCACGTTCCGGTAGGCTTTGTCGGAAAGTATGTACTTCGCTCCCATGTCCACCGCTGTGACAAACGCGGCGCACGCGCAATTCACGTCGAACGTCCCCGCGTTCGAGGCCCCCAGCCGGTGCTGGACTACGCTTGCCGTAGCGGGGGAGACGTATTCGGGTGTGTCGGTGGCGACGATCACGAGGTCGAGATCGGTCGCGGCAATCCCCGCGGACCTGAGAGCGTCCTGAGCCGCATAAGTCGCCAGGTCGGCCGCGCTCTCCGAAGCAGCGGCATAGTGACGTTCCCGCTGCCCGATCACTTCCGCGGTCCGGTCCATTGCCTCCTTGCCCCATCTCTCGGCGAGCTCGTCGTTGGTCGCGACTCTCTCAGGCACATACCGCCCGGTCCCGGCGATCTTGGCACACCTGGGCATGTGAGAGACCCCTCCCGTCTACCAGATTTGGTATTTCTCCGCCACTTCCAGAAGCCAGTCCCTGAACTTGGGGTGCGCTATTCCCACAAGCGCGCGGACCCTGTTCCTGACGCTCTTGGCCTTGAGATGCGCAATTCCGTATTCAGTGACGACGTAGTCAACATCCATCCGCGACAAGGTCACAGCTGAGCCCGGGGCAAGGATCGGGACGATTGTCGAAAGCGTCCCGCCCTTCGCCGTCGACCTGAGCGCGATCACGGATTTGCCCCCGGGAGACATCTGAGCTCCGCATGCAGTGTCAACCTGTCCCCCCGAGCCGGAAAACTGCTTCGTGCCCAAGGACTCCGATGAGACTTGCCCGGTGAGATCGACCGCAAGGGCCATGTTGATACTGACCACACGGTGGTTCTTCGCAATTATGTAAGGGTCGTTGGTGACGAACCCCTGTTCAAGCCAGACACCTGGGTTGTCGTGAATGAACCGGTAGAGCTTTTCCGTTCCGTACGCGAAGGTCCCGACCATCTTCCCGCGCCAGACTGTCTTCTTACGGTTCGTGATCACCCCCGCCTCGTAGAGGTCGACCATTCCGTCGGTCAACATCTCGGTGTGGATCCCGAGATCCCGCCTGTCCATAAGTGCGCGGGCAATGGCGTTTGGAATTCCCCCGATCCCTAACTGGAGAGTTGACTCGTCCTCTATCAGACTCGCAACGTGCTGCCCTATTGCGATCTCTTCCTCGCTTGGCTCGATGTGCTCAAGCTGGAAGTTGGGTATGTGGTTTTCCACCACCGCATCTACCTCGGATATGTGGACCATGGTGTCCCCGTATGTCCGCGGCTTGTGTTCGGAGACCTCAAGGGCCACGGTGTCCGCATGGTCCATCATGTATCGCTCGTATGTGACGCCGAGCGAGAGAGATAAGAACCCGTGCTTATCCATGGGAGATGCGGTTCCCCAGAAGACCTGGGGCGGATCGAACTCGACCTTCTTTCTTATGGCCTGGCTCAGGTGGTTCGGAACGAAGGAGACGAGCCTGATCTGATGCGCTCGCCTGGCGGCTGGGCCGTAGAACCAGGCTTCATGGAGAAAATGCCCCTCCATGGAAGGATTCGCGAAGAACTCGTAGTCCCCTATCATGAGGGCGGAGATAACTCTGACGTCCACGAGTTCATCCCTCCGCCTGGAAAGCGCCGAAAGCAGCCCGGCCGGTTCCGAGGCAGCCATTCCCACACAGATCAGCTGCCCGGACTTCACCCGGGCCACCGCCTCCTCCACCCCGACGAGTTTGCGCCTGTATTCCTCGTTAACGTTCATGAGCAGTCCCTCCCAGGCCCGGCGGGACCCGCGGCGCGGACACGGCGGGCCGCTCCCGGACTCCGGGGCGCGTTTCATCGGCTGAGCTAAATGCTTATGCCGCCGTCCACAGAGAGAACCGCACCTGATACTAAGTCCGCGTCGTCGGATGCAAGGTATAGGTAAGCCAGGGCGACGTCCCGAGGGGTCCCGAGCCTTCCCGCCGGCGTCTTGGACTTCATCATCTCAAGGATGTTCCCAGGCATCTTCGCGGTCATGTCAGTCAAGATGAAACCCGGCGCCACCGCGTTCACCGTCACACCTTTTCGGTCGAGCTCGCGCGCCCAGACCTTCGTCATGCCGATGACCCCGGCCTTGGTGGCGACATAGTTCGTCTGCCCAAAATTCCCGTGTATCCCCACTACAGACGACGCGTTGATGATTCTCCCTTTGCCGCGCGCGATCATAACCGGGGCCACCGCCTGTGTCACATTGAAGACGCATTTCAGATTGATGTCCATGACTCGATCCCACTGCTCCTCCGTCATCTTGACGAGACTGGCGTCCGCGGTGATGCCTGCGTCGTTCACAAGGATGTCAATACCGCCGAATCTTGCGACTATAGCGTCCACAACGTCTCTGATCTGCGCCCGATCGCGCACGTCCATGGCGAAAAACGCAGCACGTGCCTGGATCCCTCAAGCTCTGCGCAGAGAGCCCGCCCGGCCTCCTCGTTTATGTCCACGATCCCTACTCGAGCGCCTTCCTGAGCAAAGACCATGCACGTTTCCTTCCCAATGCCCAAGGCCCCGCCCGTAACCACGGCCACTTTGTCCTTGAGCCTCACCCGGGACCACCTGCCTTTGTGGTAGTGAGAGCCGGACACCGGAAAAGAAGGCGCCCGGCGCCTGCACCAAAAGCATAAGGCCCGGGCGTTGCCTGGGAGTTACAAACCGGTTACACGTTCAGGCGAGTTCCACCCGATCCCCGACATGTTGGAGGATCTGCTGATACAGCCGCACCGTGCTGGGCATGGGCGAAACCGAAAGACCGTTGGCCAGGCGCTCGGTACATCTTTCGAAAGCGCGCGCCGCGGCTGACCTCGACCCGAGCCTCGCATGGCAGAACATGAGCAGCCGGTAGGCCTCCTCCCAGCAGTCGTCCCGAGTGAGGATCTTCTCCGCCACCGCAATACACTCATCGTATCTCTCCGCGGCGGCGAGCATCTTGGCGAGCCTGGAGGACGAACGCAGGTAGAGCGAGAACAACCTCTCCCGCTCAGCCGAACACCAGTCCTCATAGGGTGCGCAGGCGAGATAGTCCCCCTCGTATAACTCAAAACCTCTGCTATAGAGGTCCATGGCTTCCGCGGGGGATCTGTCCACGAGCAGGTTCGCCTTGGTCACAAGGCTCTCGAACTCCTCGGCGTCAAGCCAGTAGCCGGACGCGAGGTTGAGCCCGTATGCGTCACCCTGCCTGATAACGTAATAGGACGACGGACGCGCGGGGCCGGGCGGGTTGAGGAGGCTCTCAATCACCGGAGTTCACCAGGACGACGCACGCGCGGGGCCGGGCGGGCTCGATCGCGTTGCACAGCGCGTTGAGAGCGACCTTGAAGCCCCGGTTTGAGGTCTCGAAGTCCTGCCTCTTCCTCCACCCGCATTAGGGGGCTAGAGAGGCAGG
>JANLFS010000035.1:27090-27480 GCA_024655925.1 Bacillota bacterium
GCCCCACACATGGTTGGGATAGTTCAGCCGAGCTCCCCGTAGTAAGTAGGGATACACCCTGTGCTCGCTGCTGCGCTTGCTCAAATTGGGGCCGGGGCGAATACCCTCGATCCCCATCTCCCGCACTCTCTAGCCCCCTAATGCGGGTGGAGGAAGAGGCTCAATGAAGTCTATACTGGAGTAGGGGGTTGATGAGGTTGCAGCGGAACAGGTATTCGGAGGAGTTCAAGGAGCAGATCGCGCGGGAGTGTCAGCAGGTCGGCAACATAGCCGTAGTGGCTCGGCGTCATGAGATCTCGGCGAAGACAGCTGCCAACTGGGTCAGGGGAGCCAAGGCGAGAGGGTCGGCGAGCCCCCTTCCGAAAGACAAGGATGGGAGGCTCAAGGAAC
>JANLFS010000036.1:0-8195 GCA_024655925.1 Bacillota bacterium
GGTCGTTTGGTTTTCTCTGGGTCGCAGGGCGCATTGCCGAGAGATCGTCGCGACACGGGGGCATCCTGAGTAGCGTGATTCTCGGCTGCGGCTCAGGAAGGAGTGATGCTTTGGGGGACCGGCTACGCAGCGAGCGCGATTGGTGGAACCGCCCCCATGTGTCGCGAGGCGGCGGGCAGGTGCATGAGCTGTCACTTCACTGATGGGGGAGCCACACACAGACACGCGTTGGGCAAGGCCTTGAAGGCCTCCCGTAGCGTGGTATGCTGACCCTAAATCACACATGCGGGAGGCTTTGCGTTGATCGTAGTAATGAAGGCAGGCGCTGCCCCCGAGGAGCTTGCCAGAGTGATTGAAGTAATCAGAAGCAACGGACTCGAAGTCCATCTGTCCCATGGCCAGGAACGGACTATCGTCGGTCTGGTGGGAGATGTCCGCAGAGTGTCGGAGGATTCCCTCGCGTCTCTTGACGGGGTCGAGAAGGTCATACGGGTGCTCAAGCCATTCAAGCTGGCGAGCAGGGATTTCTATCCCGAAAGCCATATCGTGCACGTGGGGTCGGTGGCCTTTGGCGGCGGCGAGGTACCCGTGATCGCCGGGCCGTGCGCAATCGAGAATGAGGAAAGCGCGATCACAGTCGCGAGACTCGTCCGGGATGCCGGGGCAAGGATGTTCAGGGGGGGCGCGTTCAAGCCAAGGACCTCCCCATACAGTTTCCAGGGTCTCGGCGAGGAAGGCCTGAGAATACTCGCTCGAGTCAGGGAACTCACTGGCCTTCCTGTTGTCAGCGAGGTCATCTCCCCTCAGGACGTGAGTCTCGTCTCCTCCTACGTGGACATGCTCCAGATTGGAGCGCGCAACATGCACAACTACGCGCTCCTCCACGAGGTAGGGAAGGCGAACCGCCCGGTTCTGCTCAAACGTGGTCTCATGTCTTCGGTCGAAGAGTGGCTGATGGCAGCGGAGTACATCCTTCTGGAAGGCAACTCCGATGTTGTGCTCTGCGAGAGAGGGATCAGGACCTACGAGACAGTCACCAGGAACACCCTGGACCTTTCCGCGGTGGCTGCTGCGAAACACCTCACCCACCTGCCTGTCATCGTGGACCCGAGCCATGGCACTGGCCGGTGGGATCTAGTTGCTCCGATGGCTCGGGCCGCTGTGGCATGCGGGGCTGACGGGATCATAGTCGAGGTGCACCCGCGCCCAGAGGCTGCCCTGTCTGATGGCCCTCAGTCACTCAAGCCTGAGGTTTTTGCCGATATGATGTGCGGCCTCAGGAGCGTGGCTCGGGCGGTGGGGCGGACCGTGGCTGACCCCGCCGACGGAGGAAAGGGCTTCCCGGGGTCAGTCTCTGGGGGTGGGGCCGTTGTCGGGGCGGAGTGTGCCGAGTAGCGTCGGCCTGGTGGGGCTCGGCCTCATAGGAGGCTCAATTGGCTTGGGGCTCCGTAGAGCCGGAGGCTACCGTGTGATAGGGTTCGACACCGATCCCCAGACGCTCGAGCTCGCCGTTTCATTGGGTGCTATCGACCGGGCGGCGCAGGCGCTGAATGAAGTCACAGACTGCGACGCTATAGTGGTCGCTGTGCCCCTTCTCGCCATGGAGGGCGCCTTTCGGGCACTTGCCCGCGCGCTCGAGGAATGTGCGGTGCGACGCCCCCAGCTCATAATGGACGTGGGCAGTGCGAAGCGCTCGGTCATGGGCTGGGCGCGTGCATGCTTCGAAGGTAACGTCCCATTTGTCGGGGGCCATCCTATGGCCGGGACAGAACACCACGGAATCAAGGCCGCCACCTCTGAGATGTTCAGAACGGCGGCTTTCGTATTGACTCCCTCCGAGTGGGCGGACCAGCATTCCATCGCCCTCGCCCGTTCGATAGCGACAGATCTGGGCGCGAGACCGGTCATGATGGATCCAGAGAGCCACGACCGGATGGTGGCCGCAACAAGCCACCTTCCGCTGTTGTGCGCGGCCGCGATATCCTCGATCGCCGCTGCGAGGGCAGACTCCGATCCGGACATGTGGGTCCTGGCGGGCGGTGGATTCCGGGATTCCACCAGGGTGGCGTCAGGGGCTCCGGAGCTGGGAACCGGAATCATGCTGGCGAATGCCGACGAGATCCGGCGCGCCCTCGAGGAGCTGATCGGGATCCTGTCCGGGGTGCTCGGTTGGCTCGAAGCCAGTGACTCGGACGACGCCACCCAGGCCCTCACATCGTTTTTTGACGAAGGGCGTCGCTCCCGGGCAGAATGGCTTGCGACGCTCGGACCGCGAAGGGGGCACGAGCATGCAAACGTTTGACACATGCTGTTACGCCGGCAGGCCGCTTCGTGGGGAGTTCACGCCCCCGGGCGACAAGTCCGTATCTCACAGAGCTGCGATCCTCGCGTCGCTTGTCCCGGGATGGTCTGTGATCGATCATTTCGCGCCCGGAGAGGACTGCACGTCCACCCTACGCTGCATGCAGGCCCTCGGGGCCACGGTCGAGCGGGAAGGTCCGGATGGGTTGCGGGTGAGGATAGCCGGAAAGGGGCTCCGGGGCCTCAGTGAGCCTGACGACGTGCTGGATGCAGGGAACTCCGGGACCACGATGAGGCTTCTCGCGGGGGTTCTAGCTGGTCAGGACTTCTTCTCGGCCCTCACCGGAGACGCCTCTCTCAGACGCCGGCCAATGGGCCGGGTGGTGGAACCGTTGTCGCGGATGGGGGCGAACATATGGGGTAGGGGAGGAGGGCGTCTGGCTCCCCTGGCAATCCGGGGTGGCAAGCTCTCCGGCACGGACCACACGATCCCGGTCGCCAGCGCCCAGGTCAAGTCCTGCATTCTCTTGGCAGGGCTCTTTGCCGATGGTCCCACATCTGTCACGGAGCCTGCCAGGTCCCGGGACCACACCGAGCTGTTCCTGAACTACCTGGGGGTGCCTGTAGTCACTGATGGGCTCCGAGTGACGGTGGGCATGCCCGGCGCGCCCAGAGAGCCCCGGCCGTTCGAGCTGTCGGTCCCCGGCGACCCATCATCCGCTTCGTTCTTCCTGGGAGCCGCCGCTGCAATCCCCGATTCGCAGGTTACGGCGAGAAGAGTCCTGCTAAACCCCACCCGCGCTGGGTTCCTTTCCGTGCTCAGGCGGATGGGCGGGGATGTCCGGGTTGACCCGTGCCCGGCTGACGGCCCCGAGCGGTGTGCGGATGTGACCGTGACTCACTCCAGACTTCGTGGGTTCCACATAGAGGCCTCTGAAGTCCCGGCGCTTGTAGACGAGATCCCGTTGCTTGCGGTGATAGCGACCTGCGCGAGCGAGCCCAGTGTGATCCAGGGCGCGGGTGAATTGAGGTTCAAGGAGACGGACAGGATCGCCGCCATAGTGACTGGCCTTGGCCGGATGGGGGCGCGGGTGGAGGACAGGGGTGATTCGCTCGTAGTGCACCCTGGCCCGCTCCGCGGTGCTAAGGTTAGCTCCTTAGGTGACCACAGGATGGCAATGGCCCTGGCTGTGGCCGGCTTGATGGCAAAAGGTGGTTCCACCATCTACGATTTCGACTCCGTGAACATCTCCTACCCGGGCTTCGTGGAGGATCTTACGGCCATGTGCGGGGCACACGGGCAGGACGCACCGGACACCTCCGCGAGGGGCGCTTGCCCCGGGCACCGGCAGACAGGAGAAGGGAGTGTGTAAGGGTTGAGACTGGCGGTTCTCTTCGGATGGCCCGCTTCGAGCAGCCTGTCCCCGGCCATGTTCCGGGCGGCCTTCGATGAAGTAGGCCTTCGGGACTGGGCATACATCCCCATCGATGTCGAGCGGGCAGGGATCGGTCGCGCATTCGGCGTGCTGGGTGCCGTGAACGTGGCGGGGGCGAACGTGACGATTCCCCACAAGGAGGCGGCACTGGGCCTCGTGTCCGTCGCTACTCCCAGGGCGCTCGCAGCTGGAGCGGTCAACCTCGTATACAGGGACTCCGGACGGCTGATTGGGGACAACACAGACGGGGGGGCCTTAATCGAGTCCCTGGCTGTCCGTGGTGTGCAGGCTTCCGGGCTCAAGGCGGTCATATTCGGGGCGGGAGGCTCGGCACGCGGGTGTGCTGCCGCATTGGTCATGGCAGGTGCCAGGGAGATAGTCGTGCTGAACCGGACTGAGCAACGGGCCGCGATTTTGGGCTCGGACCTCAGGGCGATCCCGGTCACACCCGGGCACGAAGGCCCGTCTGTGGTGGTGGGTAGGTGGGATGTGCAGGAGTGGGATTCCGGCCTTCCAGAAGTGCGGGAAGACATGGCCCGACGGCTTGCATCTGCTCTGTCAGGCGCAGGCCTCGTTGTGAATACCACGACTCTCACACGCGAGGGCCCGGGCGAGGCCCCGGGACGGCCTCCGATCCCGCAGTCTGTCGCGGAGAACCTGATGTCGTCTGCCCTGGCGCCGGGCGCGGTCTTCTGCGACCTAGTGTACAGCCCCGTCGTTACAGTCCATCTCGAACAGGGTCGGCGTCTTGGGCTTGAGACAATAACGGGCCTGGAGATTCTGGCCAGGCAGGCGTTTCCTGCGTTTGAATTATGGACCGGGCTTCCCGCGCCTAAGGCCGCCATGGCCCGGGCACTCGTGCAAGCGGCGGGAGGTGAGTCTCGTGGGGTCCCTGAGATTCCTTACTGCGGGTGAGTCCCACGGCCCCGCACTGGTTGTCATCATCGATGGGGTTCCCGCCGGCCTGCCCGTTGCTGCGAGCAGTATCGACCGGGACCTCGCCCGCCGTAGAGTGGGCTATGGGCGTGGCGGCCGGATGGAGATCGAGGCCGACCGGGCCAGGATTATGGGCGGGGTCAGGCACGGGATTGCGACCGGGGGCCCCGTGGCCATAGAGATTGAAAACCGCGACCACGTGAACTGGCTCGACACGATGGCCGTCGAGGACCGGTTCGAGACCCGGGCCGGGGCAGCGGATGAGGCCTGGGGCGGATCCGGACCGGCCGCGGACCCCAGGGCGTTTACGGTGCCCAGGCCGGGACACGCGGACCTTGCCGGGCGTCTGAAGTACGGCCACCGGGACCTCAGAGATGTTCTGGAGCGAGCAAGCGCCCGTGAGACAGCGGCCAGGGTGGCGGCTGGAGCAGTGGGCCGTCTCATCCTGCGGGAGATCGGGGTCGAGGTTGGCTCCTGGGTGGAGAGCATAGGCGGAGTCCGGGCGAACCTCGAGCCCCTCGGGGCGGACCCCGGCGGCGAGAGGGCCAGAGCCCGGGCGGAGTCGGCGGAACAGTCTCCGGTGAGATGCCCTGACCCCGCGGTGTCCCAGGAGATGATGGACCGAATCGACCGGGAGAAAGAGGCCGGGGGGAGTCTGGGCGGGGTCTTCACTGTCGCGGCGTGGGGTGTCCCTCCTGGTCTTGGGACTTACGCACAGTGGGACAGACGACTGGATGGCCTGCTCGCCCAGGCGGTCATGAGCATTCCGGGAATCAAGGGAGTCGAGATTGGGGAGGGCTTCAGCGTCGCGGGTGAGAGCGGCAGGTACGCCCACGATGAGATAGTAGTAGACCCGGAGGGCGGGATCACCCGGGCGACGAACCGGGCCGGGGGTATCGAGGGCGGCATCTCCAATGGCATGCCCATTCTGATTCGTGCAGCCATGAAACCTATTCCCACCTTGCGCGCGCCCACTGCATCTGTGGATCTCGCCACTGGGAAACCCACTCTCGCTCACGCCGAGCGGTCGGATGTGTGTGCCGTCCCGGCGGCTTCGGTCGTGGGAGAGGCCATGGCCGCGCTGGTGCTCGCCAACGCGTGTATCGAGAGATACGGGGGGGATACTGTTGACCAGCTCAGACGGGTCCGCTCATAACGTGGCGCTTGTGGGGTTCATGGGGTCGGGCAAGAGCGCAGTCGGCAAGGCCCTCGCGGAATTGACCGGCACCCGCTGCGTGGACACTGACTCCGCGGTGGAGGAGGAGGCGGGCATCCCTATTGCGACCATCTTCGAGCGGCAAGGTGAGGCACGTTTTCGTGCATTGGAGCGGCGGGTGGTCCGGTGGGCGACGGGGCTGCGAAACACCGTCATATCCCTGGGCGGGGGTGCTCTTCTCGACTCGCGCAACCTCGCGAACCTGCGTGAATCGTGCCTGATCGTGTGGCTCCGGGCGCGGCCCGAGACCCTTCTGGCCCGGCTTGAGCAGGATCATGCTTCCGCGAACCGCCCACTGTTCAATGGGCACTGCGACCCCGAGTCCTTCGCACAGTTTGTCCGGGAACGGTCCGTACAGTATGCGCAGGCCCACGCGGTGCTGGACATCGACGACCTCACCCCGGTCCAGGCTGCGCAGAGGCTGCGCGAGATCTGGAAGCGGAAGTCCCCTGCCTCCCCGGGCGTTCGTGGCGCCCTCGGTGCGGGAGTCAACTCCACGGGAGGTGTCAGGGTCGAGGTCCCCGTGGATGTGTCGGGCGGCAAGTACTCCGTGCTGATAGGGTCGGGCCTGGTGGATGTCGCGGGGCGCCTCCGGCCCGGCGGACGTCCTGTCTCGGACCTAGGCGCCAGGGCCCTTGTTGTCTCGTCTTGTTCCGTGGCGGCGCTGTTCGGCGCGCCCCTCGAGACGTCGCTCGAAGCCGCCGGGCTCCACTGCGGCAGGCTGAGGGTTCCCGACGGGGAAGGAGCGAAATCCCTTTCTGTCCTCGGGGACCTGTGCGAGCGGGCGGCGGAGCGGGGCTTCGGCCGTGACACCGTCGTATTCGCCCTCGGAGGCGGCACGGTCGGTGACGTCGTAGGGATATTCGCCTCTACATATATGAGAGGCGTCCCGCTGGTCCAGGTGCCGACCACGCTGCTTTCGATGGTGGACAGCTCCGTCGGGGGCAAGACCGCGGTGAACCTCAGGGCCGGGAAGAACCTGATGGGAACGTTCTACCAGCCCTCGGCCGTCATCTGTGACGTCGCCACGTTGGGGACCCTCCCAGTCCGCGAGGTGCGAAACGGCCTTGCGGAGGTTGTTAAGTCCGCGGTCATCGGTGATCCATCTCTGTTCGAGTTCATCGAGGCACGCGCCGCGTCCTTGGACTCGGACGACCCTTACGCCGTGTGCAGCCTCGTGGACGACGAGACCTCAGCCGTGAGGATAGTGTCCGCGTCTCTGGGTGTGAAGATCCCCATAGTCCAGGATGACGTGGCGGACCGCGGGACCCGGATGCTTCTGAACCTTGGCCACACTCTGGGCCATGCGGTGGAGCGTGAGGGCAGGTACAGGCAGTGGACTCATGGGGAGGCGGTGAGCATTGGGCTTGCCGCCGCATGCCGGGCGTCTCGGGACCTTGGCATGATGCCAGCAAGGGAGGCGGATCGGGTGATCGCCCTGCTTGAGCGGTTGGGCCTTCCGGTCTCTTTAGAGCGCAGGCGGTTCAGAAGCCCTGAGATGAAAGCGCGGCTCGCGGCGCACATGGGTCTGGATAAGAAGGCGCTCACCGGCCGGTTCAGGATCGTGCTGCTGCGTGGCATTGGGCGGTGCACCGTCTCGGAAGACCACCCACCCACGGTGCTCATTGACGCGGCGGAGGGACTTGCCCAGGAATCGGCAGGGAAGCGGGGAGGTGCGAGGAATTGAAGGTGACCGTCATTCACGGTCCTAACCTGGACATGCTGGGAAGGCGTGAACCCGGCGTGTACGGACCGCTCACCTTGGATCAGGTGAACGATATGATAAGGAAGCGGAGGAGCTCGGTCTGGACGTAGAAGCCCATCAATCGAACCACGAGGGAGACATAGTGGCCTTGATCTGGCGGGCGGCGGAGGATTCGGCCGGGGTAATCATAAACCCCGGTGCCTATACCCACTACTCCTACGCCATCCGCGATGCCCTGGCGGGGTGCGGCATTCCCGCCATCGAAGTGCACCTGTCCAACATCCATGCGCGCGAGGAGTTCCGCCGGCACTCCGTCATCGCTCCTGTCGTCCTGGGGCAGATATCGGGGTTGGGGCCGGCTGGGTACCTCCTGGCGCTCAGGGCGTTTGCCAACATGAGCCGCAAAGTGTAAAGGAAGGATGCACACTTTCTGCGTCCCAATTCTGTAAACAGACGATTAATCGGCTGCTGCCTTGGGAGGTCCACACAGGTCAAGTCTGTCTTGACCAGCCCTGCACCTCTACGGTATAATCAAGAGGCAATGTGGTGGATGTAGCTCAGGTGGCTAGAGCATCAGATTGTGGCTCTGAGGGCCGTGGGT
>JANLFS010000036.1:8205-27296 GCA_024655925.1 Bacillota bacterium
TCCACCCCAATCAGGCTTGAGGCTCCGGACCCTCGAGGCCCGGGGCCTTGTTGTTCTGTCCAACAGGCACAAGAGAGTGGGTTGAAAGGCGCATTCGGTGCGTGCGGCGGCGTCTTGTTGGGCATGGATATACATAGTACAATCGAAGTGATGGCAGCATGTTCCGCCACGAATGGAGGACCTTCCATGGATCCGGATTACGACGTCATCGTTCGCGATATAGTCTCAACCATTGGCGATGTTAAGGCCATAATACTGTTCGGCTCCCGGGCACGCAGCGTGGAGGAGGACGAGACAGCTGACATCGACCTTCTGGTCGTGGCCGAGAACCTCCCGGACAGCCGCACGAGACGAAGGCACATCGGCATAGCCCTTCACGAGCTCGGCGAGCACATGTGGAGGGTTTCTCCGATCCTGCTCACCCCGGAGGAACTGGAGATGAACATGGAGCGGGAGCTCCCGATCATGTTCGGTATTTGTGAGGGCTACAGGGTCCTGTATGGAGAAGTCCCCAAGCTTCGCGAATTCTGCGAGCGGGTCGAACGGGACTACGAGTACCAGAAGGAGTGGCGGAGTTGGATTTCAAGGCGGCGTACCTAGCCCACGCGGAACAAGATCTGCACGCCGCCAGGGTCCTCATGGACGCGGGGATCTACGGGCTCGTACTGTATCACTGTCAACAAGCGGCGGAGAAGGCCGCAAAAGCTTACCTCGCTGACATGGGCATCATCACTGGGAAGACCCACATAGTCTCGCCGATCATGCGCTCACGGCTCCTCCGACATGACGCGAGCCCCGAAATCCAGCAGCTCGTCAGGTACGTGGACGAACTTGAGGAATATGTGTCGGACGTCCGGTACCCGTTCGAGATTCGCAGGGGCCAGTACGAGGACCCCGCCCATGTCTATACGAAGACCATGGCGGACGAGGCCCTTCATATGGCTGAGGCAGTCGTAGAGACTGCGCGGAGCGCATTGGCCGATGGATGAGTCCAGCCGCTCGTGTTTCGCTTTGGCTGGCAGCTTCGGTTCCCAGCAGGCACCATCAAGGCCCATCTCCTTGAGCCTCCAGCGCCTTTACACCCATTTTCGGTTATGCTATACTCAGTCCCGAACTGAGGCGCGCGCCCGTAGCTCAGCCGGACAGAGCGATGGACTTCGAATCCATAGGCCGCAGGTTCGAGCCCTGCCGGGCGCGCCATTGGCGCATACTATATGGCTGGATCCGGTTCGTTGCCTCGGTTGTGGCGGTGGCAGCCGCTCTCCGGGGCACGCGCTTTGTGGACGGAATCTTCCCAAAGGAATCTATCTCGGCCCCGTCGAATAGGTTACCCCAGGGATACTTGGGAGAACGAGGTGTAGCATGTACAAGGCGAATGTGGTTGGGATGAACGAAGGCGTCGCCACGATCGAGATCGTCGTCGGCGAGGATGTTCTCCGGGACAGAGTGAACGCGGCTTTCCGTAAGGCAGCCCAGAGGGTGCAAGTGCCGGGGTTCCGCAAAGGCAAGGCTCCTCGGGTTCTCCTGGAGAGATACGTGGCTCGCGAGGCCGTTTACGATGATGTCATCAGGTCTGTAGTGCCCGATGCATACATGGACGCACTCAAGCAGACCAACCTTACGCCGCTCGAGGATCCCGAGTTCGAAGGGCTGGACTCACCTGATCTCGAAAACGGGCAACCGCTCACGTTCAAGGCGAAAGTGACAGTGAAACCCGAAGTCAAGCTCGCTGACTACGAAGCCATCAAGCTGGAACGAAAACCCGTCGAGATCAAGGACGAAGATGTGGACCGGGCCATCGAGAGCATGCGGCAGAAGAGGGCCGAGTTCATCCCGACGGACCGGGATACCGTCGAGAAGGATGACTTGGTTACCATGGACTACCAGGTGCGGATTGACGGGGAGGCTTTCGAGGGTGGATCGGGCAAGGACGTCCAGGTTCTGGTGGGCGCGGGAGATCTTGTCCCCGGATTCGAGGACCAGCTTGTCGGGCTGAAGAAGGACGTCGAATCCGAGATCTCCGTGAAGTTCCCCGATGACTACCACGAAGAGAAATTGGCCGGACGCGATGCAGTGTTCACCGTGACCGTCAGGGACATCAAGGTCAAGCAACTTCCGAGTCTTGACGACGCGTTCGCAAAGGACGTGGCTGGCTTTGAAACCCTGGACCAACTGAAGGCCAAGATCCGTCATTCCATGCAGCACAAAGCCGCCGGCGCAGCCCTGGTGGAATTGGGGGCCCGGGCGCTGGAGGCGGTGGTCGAGGGGTCAGAGGTCGTGCCCCCCGCGTTGCTGGTCAACCACGAAATAGACCGGGCGCTCGAGAGGCTCAAGGGCAGCCTGACTGAACAGGGGCTCACGTGGGAAAAGTATCTGGAGGCTACGGGCAAGTCCGTGGACGATGTCCGGTCTGCGCTTTCTGAACGGGCCCAGAAGGAGGCTGCTGTCAAGCTTGTGGTCGAAGCCATTGCCGAGCGTGAGAACCTGCTTCCCACACGTGACCAGGTCACCATGGCGGCGGCGCACATGCTGGCCTATGCGGGCAAAGCCGACGAAAAGAAGCTTCAGAAGGTGGTTTCGCAGCCCAGCGTCAGGCAGAGCACGGCGGAATACTTGATGCACGAGAACGTCATCGTGTTCCTCGGCCGCAAGTGTGATGCTGATCCTGAGCCGGCGGTCTGTGAGGAGTGCGAGCGCCAGGAGAAGGAACACGGTGGGCATGACCATGACCACGCAGGTCATGATCAGGACCGCCCAGATGAGAAGAAGGACTCTGGTGCTTCCGAGGAGAAAGCTGAACCAGGGCAGACTGGGGAGACTGCAGAATAGACAGCGAGGGTTCTCGCGGGAAAGGTGGTCCACAATGACTCTAGTTCCGATAGTGGTTGAGCAGACGAACCGCGGGGAGCGGGCTTACGACATCTACTCTCGCCTGCTCAAAGACAGGATCATCTTCATCGGCGGAGAAATCGAGGACAACATGGCAAACCTCGTAATCGCTCAGATGCTATTCCTCCAGGGGGAAGACCCAGACAAGGACATCAACCTCTACATCAACAGTCCCGGAGGGTCGGTATCCGCGGGACTGGCCATATATGACACCATGCAGTACGTGCGGCCGCAGGTGGCCACGGTCTGTGTCGGCCTCGCGGCGAGCATGGCTGCCGTCCTTCTGGCAGCAGGCTCTAAGGGGAAGAGGTATGCCCTGCCTTACTCGCGAATCCTCATTCACCAACCCCATGGAGGGGCGCAAGGCCAGGCCACCGACATCGAGATCCAGGCGAGGGAAATCCTGAGGATCAAGGGTATCCTCCACGAGATCCTGGCGCGTCATACCGGGCAGCCCATAGACCGCGTCAAGCTCGATACCGAGCGAGATCACTACATGTCAGCACAGGAGGCACGGGATTACGGCATCGTAGACAGCATCTTCGAAGGCAAGGCCCACAAGCCCTAGAGGGGTGGTAGTATGTTCAAGTTCAGCGACGAGAAAGGGCAACTCAAGTGCTCTTTCTGCGGCAAGGTTCAGGAGCAGGTGAGGAAGCTCATCGCGGGCCCCGGGGTCTACATCTGCGATGAATGCATAGAACTCTGCAACGAGATCATCGAAGAAGAATGCAACTCCCAGGTTGAGGCGGAGTTCGGCAGCATTCCCAAGCCCAAGGAGATCCGCGCCATCCTCGACCAGTACGTCATAGGGCAGGATGAGGCCAAGAAATCGCTCTCGGTTGCCGTCTACAACCACTACAAGCGGATCAACTCCCAGTCGCGCGTAGAAGATGTGGAACTGCAGAAGAGCAATATCCTATTGCTCGGTCCGACGGGGTGCGGCAAGACGCTCCTCGCCCAGACCCTCGCGAAGATCCTGAACGTTCCCTTCGCGATCGCGGACGCCACCTCCCTCACCGAGGCGGGGTACGTGGGCGAGGATGTCGAGAATATCCTGCTCAAGCTGATCCAAGCTGCAGATTACGATATCGAGAAGGCCGAGAAGGGCATCGTCTACATTGATGAGGCGGACAAGATCGCCAGGAAGTCCGAGAACCCCTCCATTACCAGGGATGTCTCGGGTGAAGGGGTCCAGCAGGCGCTTCTCAAGATCCTCGAGGGCACCGTGGCCAGTGTACCTCCGCAGGGCGGGCGAAAGCACCCGCACCAGGAGTTCATCCAGCTTAACACCACCAACATCTTGTTCATCTGCGGCGGGGCGTTCGAGGGCCTCGACAAGATCATAGAGAACCGAGTGGGCAAGAAGACTCTCGGGTTCGGGTCAGAGGTTCGCCCCAAGGTGGACCGGCAAGTCGGCGAGATCCTGCGTCAGATCATGCCGGAAGACCTGCTCAAGTTCGGACTCATCCCCGAGTTCATCGGCAGGTTGCCGGTGGTGGTGGCGTTGGATGCACTCGACGAGGAAGCCCTGGTCCGGATTCTCACGGAGCCCAGGAACGCCCTGGCGAAGCAATACGCGAAACTCTTCGAGCTGGACGGGGTGGAGCTCGAGATCACACAGGATGCCCTGGTTGCTGTGGCGAAGAAGGCCATAGCGCGCAACACAGGCGCCCGCGGGCTCAGGTCCATCATGGAGAAGCTCATGCTCGACGTGATGTACGAGATCCCTGGCAGGTCCGACGTTAAGAAGGTAGTCGTGACCCGGGAAGTCGTGGAGGGGCGGGCGCAGCCCACCATGGTCCTGGCCGAGAAGAAGGCCTCGAAGAAGAAAGAAGAAACCGCCTGATCTGTGCCCTAACCTCAGGACGGTTCCCCCTGTCCCGGCTCGTGCGGTCGCCGCGCGGGCCGGGATAGTTGTCCCACCGGGGGGCATATTAGACCGTGGACAGGGGGGAAGGCTGTGAGCAGCATGGGAATCCTGGGGTTGATCAACCTCTTCTTCGCGGCCGTGATCGGGCTCTACTTCTGGAACCTCCTCCGTGCGCAGCAGGGTTCCAAGTCCGCGGTGGACAGAGAGTCCAGACGCGAGATGGACAGACTCAGGGAACTCAGAGCAATCGGCCTCACCAAGCCGCTTACCGAGATGACAAGACCCGCCTGCTTCAAGGACGTCGTAGGTCAGGCCGACGCTTTGAAGTCGCTCAGGGCCGCCCTGTGCGGTCCAAATCCCCAGCATGTCATCCTCTACGGACCTCCCGGGGTCGGAAAGACCGCGGCCGCCAGGGTCGTCCTGGAGGAAGCAAAGAAGAGCAGCCTTTCCCCCTTCCAACCGGACGCCAAGTTCGTGGAGATGGATGCCAACATCGCCAGGTTTGATGACCGCGGGATCGCTGACCCTTTGATCGGTTCAGTCCATGACCCAATATACCAGGGGGCGGGCCCCCTTGGAATGGCCGGGATCCCCCAGCCGAAGCCTGGCGCAGTCACCCGGGCGCATGGGGGAATCCTGTTCATCGACGAGATCGGAGAGCTCCATCCAGTACAGATGAACAAACTCCTCAAAGTACTCGAAGACAGGAAGGTCTTCCTGGAATCCGCCTACTACAGCCCAGATGACACCAACATACCCCAGCACATACACGACATATTCAGAAACGGCCTGCCTGCGGACTTCCGGCTCGTAGGGGCGACCACCCGGGGAAGCCAGGATATTCCGCCGGCCATTAGATCCCGGTGCCTTGAGATCTTCTTCCGCCCGCTCACCCCCGATGAAGTGGGCGAAATCGCCTCCCGTGCCCTTGCCAAGATTCAGTTGGACGCGGAGGACGGCGTGATCGACGTCATCAGGAAGTATGCCGAGAACGGCCGGGAGGCCGTTAACATGATCCAACTCGCGGCAGGCGTCGCCATCACCGACGGGCGGAAACTGGTCCTCAGGGCTGACGTGGAGTGGGTAGTGGAGAGCGGTCAGTACTCCCCACGCCCCGAACGGAAAGTGGCAGAGAAACCCGAGGTCGGGGTGGTCAACGGTCTCGCGGTCTGGGGTCCCAACATGGGTTCGGTCATCGAGATAGAAGCATGTGCTGATCCGACCGCGAGGGGCTCGGGCACGTTCACCGTGACGGGCGTAGTTGACGAGGAAGAGCAGGGTGATGGGTCCAAAGTCATAAGGCGAAGGAGCATGGCCCGGAGTTCGGTGGACAACGTCATCACGGTGCTTCGCAGCCGTTTCGGCATCGAGCCAAAGGATCACCACATCCACGTGAACTTCCCTGGGGGTGCCCCGGTGGACGGGCCTTCGGCGGGAGTTGCCATGGTAGTGGCGGTGTACTCCGCGATTCGCAAAGTCCCAGTGGACAACCGAACTGCGATGACAGGCGAAGTATCTGTCCGGGGTGAGGTCAAGCCTGTCGGCGGGGTCATGGCCAAAGTCGAGGCTGCGGCCAGGGCGGGCGCCACAACAGTGCTGATCCCCAGGGAGAACTGGCAGGACCGGTTCGCGAACCGCGCCGACATAACAGTAGTCCCGGTCCAGTGCGTGGAGGAGGCGGTCCAGGCAGCCACCGCCCGCATCGGACAGGCAGTGGACATCGTAACGAGTACCCGCGTGCCCGAGAAGGTGGCGGCGGCAAGCCCGGCCGGGGGATGAACTGACAAGTCTTGTCTCCGTCATAAGAAGTCGGCGACATGAGGCCCAGGAATTCCCCGGCACATCAGGGCGCAGTCTAAGAATCTATACCGGTTCGCCTATGATACTCGGATTCCAGGCTCGTACCATGCGAAAGGCCATCATATTGGGAAGTGCGTAGAGCCAGAAGGGGTTCAGTGAAGCAAGTCTTTTGGCCGACTCAGGCCGACCTTCGAGGGCGCGGGCGCCACATGCCGTGGCAACCCGCGCCTTGTGCTGAAGCACGGAACGGCCCCCGCTTCGGCGGATCACCGCTTGCCCGACAATCCTCTCTCGGTCCACACAACCCTCCGCTTTCCCGCCTCTCCCGCGATTGGGCCTGCTTCCAGCCATTACATTGCGCAAGAACGTTTTCTTGAAGGAATCCGTCCGGTGGAGGAGAATACCTAGCCCAACTGCAGGAGGTGCATACATCCCGTGACGAGAGCGGACAGATCCGAGACCAAGGAAGGCTCCAGATCACGTCGGGTTCTGCCACTTCTGCCTCTGCGGGGCGTCCTGGTGTTCCCCAGGATGACCATCCCCCTCGAGGTCGGAAGAGACAAATCCGTCGCGGCCCTCGAGGAAGCCATGAGTAACGACAGGTTCATAGTCCTCGCAGCCCAGAAGCTTGCGAGGGTCAATGAGCCTGTGCCTGACGACATCTATTCCTTGGGGACCGTTGCCGAGATCAAGCAGCTCGTGAGGCTTCCCGACGGGACGATCCGCATCGTCGTCGAGGGAATCGACAGAGTCAGGATAGCGGAATACGTAGCTTCGGATCCCTGCTATATGGTGAAGATGGAGATCTCTCCGGTGCGCCGGCAGCAGAATGCCGAGGTTGAGGCCCTCATGCGCACTGTATTGCATGAATTCGAGCAATACGTGAAACTCTCTAAACGCATCCCGCCCGAGATTCTTGTCTCCGTCGCATCCATCGACGATCCAGGCCAACTCGCCGACGATGTGGCAAGCCATTTGCCTCTCAAGATTGAAGACAAGCAGTCTATCCTGGAGTGCTTGGACGTCCACGAAAGGCTGGAGCGGCTCTGCGGCCTTTTGAGCAAGGAGATGGAGATCCTCGAACTCGAGCGCAAGATACACCTTCGTGTCAGAAAGCAGATGGAGAAGACCCAGAAAGAGTACTACCTTCGCGAGCAGATCAAGGCTATCCAGAAAGAGCTCGGCGAGCGCGACGAACGCAGCACAGAGGCGGACGAGCTCAGGAAGAAGATAGACGAGTGCAAGCTTCCGCGGGACGTGGAAGAGAAGGCCTTGCGGGAAGTCGACAGGCTGGAACATATGCCTCCAATGGCCGCGGAGTCCGTGGTCGTCAGGAATTACCTGGATTGGCTTCTTTCCTTCCCATGGTCCGTGAAGACAACTGACCGGAAGGACATCAAGCTCGCTGAGAGGATTCTCGACGAGGACCACTGGGGGCTCGAGAAGGTCAAAGAGCGTATTCTGGAGTTCCTGGCGGTCAGGCAACTCACAACCAAGATGAAAGGCCCCATCCTGTGCCTAGTTGGGCCTCCGGGAGTGGGCAAGACCTCTCTCGCCAAGTCGATCGCTCGTGCGCTCGAGCGCAAGTTCGTCCGGTTCTCCCTGGGGGGAGTCAGAGACGAAGCCGAGATCCGGGGGCACAGGCGCACTTACGTGGGCGCGATGCCGGGTAAGATCATCCAGGCCATGAGGCAGGCGGGGTCGAGGAACCCTGTGATCCTCCTGGATGAGGTAGACAAGATGTCCTCGGATTTCCGGGGGGATCCGTCCTCGGCACTCCTCGAGGTTCTTGACCCTGAGCAGAACTGTGCTTTCGGTGACCACTACATGGAGGTCACCGTAGACCTCTCGGACGTGCTCTTCATCACCACCGCGAATGTGCTCTTCTCCATTCCTCGCCCGCTCCAGGACAGAATGGAGATAATCACGATTCCGGGGTACACCGAAGAGGACAAGGTCCACATTGCCCAGGGGTTCCTCATCCCCAAGCAGATCACGGAAAACGGGCTCAAGGTGTCCGATGTCTCGATTTCCCGCGACGTGATCCTTGAGATCATCCGCAGCTACACCCGGGAGTCGGGAGTCAGGAACCTCGAACGCCAGATCGGCAGCATCTGCCGAAAACTCGCGAGAGGCGTGGTTGCCGGGGAGTCCGGGCCGTTCACGGTGAAGATCAGCGATGTCCAGAAGCATCTGGGCATCCCGCAGTACAGGTACGGAGTGGCCGAGACCGAGGACAAGGTGGGAGTCGCGACAGGGCTTGCCTGGACCGAGACAGGTGGGGAGATCCTTGCCGTCGAGGTTTCCGCGATGAAAGGTACCGGCAAACTCACACTCACCGGCAAGCTGGGTGAGGTCATGCGCGAGTCCGCTCAGGCGGGCTACACCTACGTCCGCTCTAGAGCCGACCAGCTGGGCATACCCGACGATTTCCACGAAAAGAAGGATGTCCATGTCCATATCCCCGAAGGCGCCATACCCAAAGACGGGCCGTCGGCGGGTATCGCAATGGCGACGGCGCTCGCGTCCGCCCTCGGGGGAAGGCCAGTGCGTAGAGATGTGGCAATGACCGGTGAAATCACTCTGCGTGGGAGAGTGCTCCCAATCGGAGGGCTCAAGGAGAAAGTCCTAGCGGCGCACAGGGCGGGCATCAAGTATGTCATAATGCCTGACGGGAACCATAAGGACCTGGAAGACATCCCCGCGAACGTAAGAGAGAGCATTGAATTCGTGGAAGTGTCCCACATGGACGAAGTCCTCGCAGTCGCCCTGGTCCCAGCGTCCGATTCTGACGGGGAATGTGTGTGTCGGGAGAGCGTGGACAGCCAGACCGCAGCGGGGCTCCCGATGCCACCAGGAGCGATTCCTTTGCCACCGGCGCCGCCGGCTGTTTGCTGACGCCCAGACGGCAGGCGTGTTCGTCCACTCAGAAGCACCCCAGAAGGGGTGCCCTGTCCGTTTACATCTCCAGCAATCGGTTTGTCGCTCATACTGAAGAACACGGCGCGTCGGCTCGACTCCCCACCAGGACCCGCGCGGCCCGCGGGCTGCCGGCCCCGAGTGAGGGATCTGTTGTTCGTGCCGGGCGGAAAGGAATTCTCCAACAGGCATAGAATATAATAACTATCTGCGCGTGCATGGGAACTGGCAGATTCTTTTTTGCGCGAGACTATGCATCGATGTATATAGATGCATTTGTTGGATCCGGCCTGTCCGGGTTCGGGAGGGTTCGGAATGGGGAGAACAATGGTCGTAAGCTGGGGATTGGGAGCCATGGGAGGCGGAATCGCAAGACTTCTTGCAAGTAGAGACTCAGCCGTGGTCGTGGGCGCGATTGACTCTGATCCCGCCAAGATCGGGCGGTCCCTCGGGGAGGTCATAGGCGAGCCTTCGGCCTATCCGGGGGTGATCGTATCCGGTGACCCCGTATCCGTGCTCGAGGGAGAAGGCCGAGACGCTCAGGTCGTCGTGGTCGCGACTGGCTCCTTTCTCAGGGATGTGTCTGGCCAGATCCTTCTCGCAGTCCGCCATGGGAAGAACGTGATATCCATCGCCGAGGAGATGGCTTACCCCATGGCCGCTGATCCGGACATCGCACGGCGCATTGACGAGCTCGCAAAGGAACACGGTGTGTCTGTGCTTGGCACCGGGATCAACCCAGGGTTCATTCTGGACACTCTCATCATCACCCTCACCTCAGTCTGCGCCGAAGTGACCCGGGTACGCGCGGCCCGGATAAACGACCTCTCTCCCTTTGGGCCGACTGTCATGCGGACCCAGGGCGTGGCTACGACTGAGGACGAGTTCTGGCAAGGCATCGCGAGCGGAGCTATCGTGGGGCACATCGGGTTTCCGGAGTCCATGCACATGATCGCGGACGCCCTTGGGTGGAAGCTGGACGAGATACGGGAGACCAGGGAACCCATCATATCCCGCACCGAGCGTGTGACGAAGTATGCCCGGGTCCTCCCTGGGATGGTGGCCGGATGCAGGCACATCGCCCGGGCGTTTTCGGGCGGCAGGGAGGTCATAACACTTGAGCACCCGCAGGCTGTGCTTCCATCAGCCGAAGGCGTGGAGACCGGCGACTTCATATGGATCGAAGGCGTCCCCGGAGTGAACCTTGCCATGAAGCCCGAGATTCCAGGGGGGACGGGCACCATCGCTATATCAGCGAACATGATCCCAAGAGTCATGGCTGCCCCGCCCGGGCTTCTGACCATGCGCGATCTCCCAACCCCTTCCGCACACCTCTCACCGGGTGGTGGTCTCCGATGCTGAACAGGGCTTCGGCGGCGGCAGGTGATCTGGTTCAGATAAGCCGGGTGGTGCTCGAACCGGAGGAGAGGGCGGAGAACCTGCCAGCGGACACCCGCAAAGTCCCCCTGGTAATGCTGGTCAAAGGGACGGCGTTAGACGCGGCGCGTCTGGGTGAACAGGTGATGGTCCTCACGCCCACTGGCAGGAAGGTCACAGGAGAACTAGTGGCGGTGTGGCCCGCGCACACCCACGGGTTCGGCGACCCCATCCCGGAACTCGCCCAGATAGGGGCAGAACTGCGCGCACTCATTGCGCAAGATGGGTAAGGCAGGTAGAACCATGTCCTACAAAGCCGTCATGTCCCGGAAGAACGAGATCATGATAAAGTCCGTCGGCGTCGACTACTCCCAGTTCGAGACGGGCGGGATTGCGTTCGACTATGAAGCGATGATGGAGAGAGTGGGGTACTCCATCGCCGAAGTCCGCCGGATCCAGGCCGCCGCCAACGTTGGGAACACCCCGCTCGTGGAGTTGCACAACATCACCCGGGCGATGAGGAAGACCGCGCCGCGGGGCTTCGGCGCCAGGATCTTTGTGAAGGATGAGGCGGTGAACCCTTCTGGGAGCTTTAAGGACAGGCGCGCCTCTGTCTCGGTCCACAGGGCGCGAACCCTGGGCTTCTCCGGGGTGATCGCCGCGACCTCGGGCAACTACGGCGCCGCGGTGGCGTCGCAGGCGGCTAAGGCTGGGCTTGCGTGCATCATCGTTCAGGAGACTTACGATTCCACCATGACCGGCCAGCCGGAGATACTCGAGAAAGCCAGGGCGTGCGAGGCGTACGGGGCCGAGGTTATCCAGCTCACTGTCGGACCCGAACTTTTCTATGTCTTCCTCACGCTGCTGGAGGAGACCGGGTACTTCAACGCCTCACTCTACACCCCTTTCGGAATCGCTGGAGTCGAGACCCTCGGACACGAGATCGGGGTTCAGCTTAAGGAGGCGGAAGGCCGGGCGCCTGACGTGGTCCTGGTGACCCACGCCGGAGGCGGCAATGTCACAGGAACCGCTCGTGGCCTCCGGAAGGCCGGGTGCGGGAGCACGAGATTGGTCGCGGCGAGCGTGGACCTCTCCGGCCTTCACATGGCCTCCAACCACGACTTCAACAGGAAGTCCTTTACCACCGGGCACACCGGGTTCGGGATACCCTTTGCCACATGGCCTGACCGCGTGGACGTCCCGAGAAACGCGGCGCGGCCTCTTAGGTACATGGACCGCTACGTCACCGTGACTCAGGGTGACGTGTTCTATACCACCGAGGCCCTGGCCCAGCTGGAAGGGATGCAGAGAGGGCCTGCGGGAAACACCTCGCTCGCGGCTGCGCTTGCGCTGGCCCGGGAGATGCCGGAGGACCAGATCCTGGTGGTGCAGGAGACCGAGTACACTGGGGCGGGCAAGTGCCCCTCCGCTCAGCTCACGTTCGCGCGCGAGCATGGGATAGAAGTCCGCCGCGGCGACCCCAGGGAGAACAAGCCTGGGCATACCATAGTGATCCCGGAGCACTTGTCGCAGGTGAAGGCGGTGGACGTGGACCTCGAGGCTATGCGCGGGTCGTATGTGAGGAACGCACTGAGAGCAGCCGCAGGGACGCCGGTGGACGACAGGGACATCGCGTTTCTGGCTGAGGAGACCAGGACCAGCACGGACTTCGTCAGAACCATAGTCAGAGAACCATAGCCGGGAGGTAGATACCGTGGACGCCCAACCAAGCCGAAAGGGACCCAAGGACCGCCCCGATGACTTCGAGACCCGCCGGAAGCACCTGGAGGGCTTGGGCGATGAGGAGCTCCGGGAGAGGTTCTGGTCACTCGCCCGGGAGGTAGTGGCGCCCCTGGTGAGGCTTGCCCGCACGCACACGTCCCCTTCCATCGAAAGATCGGTCCTGCTGCGCATGGGGATCGACAGTGTGAAAGCACAAGAGGTAGTCCGGCGATGTGCAGAAAGAGGGCTCCTGGGCCACGGTGCCGGCAACGTGGTGCTCAGGTATGCCAAGGAGCACTCTCTGGGCCTCAGGAAAGCCGCCGAGGCGCTCTCCGGGGACGACGCGTGGGAGGAAGTCGTGGGATGGTATGGAGGTGTTCACCATGGGGCTCGATCCTGACAGGAAAATCGACATCCGCGAAATCCTCTCAGGGCTCGAGCACTACACCCCAAGGAGACGCGGGTTCACCTGGAGACGGAGGGTCTCCGACACCTCCGGCAACCCCGTCCGCATCGGCAAGTTCGAATACAGGCAAGTCTCGGATGGAGTAGCAGCGGGCGTGCCTCTGCCAGCCGCGAAGAGCTTCGGGGGCATCAACCCCCAGCCCGACTGCGTCATCACCGCCGAAATCGCCTCAGGGCGGTTCGAGGATGACATCCGCCGAATGCGCATGGCCGCCTGGCACGGAGCCGACCATATCATGGTGATCCGCACCACGGGCCAGAGCCATTACGATGGGCTGATCGAGGGAACACCGGAGGGAGTGGGTGGGGTCCCTATCACGCGCAAACAGCTCAGGGCCACCAGGAAGGCGTTGGATATGATAGAGGACGAGGTCGGCCGTCCGATCAACCTTCATTCCTATGTGTCAGGTGTCGCAGGCCCCGAGATTGCCGTGCTCTTCGTGGAGGAAGGAGTCAACGGCGCGCACCAGGATCCCCAGTACAACGTGCTCTATCGGAACGTCAACATGTGCCGGTCCTTCGTGGACGCGGCGGTCGCGAAGAGCCTGATGGCCGAGGCCGGCATGATCCAGATAGACGGAGCGCACAACGCGAACGCCACCGCGAGGGAGGCCTGGCGGGTCATGCCTGAGCTCATGGTCCAGCACGCCATAAACGCCCAGTATTCCATGGAGGCGGGCATGCGGCCTGACCAGATATGCCTGTCTACAGTCCCCCCGGCCGCACCTCCAGCTCCATGCGTCCGGATGGATCTCCCCTACGCCGTGGCCCTGCGCGATTTCTTCCCCGGGTTTCGGATGCGGGCGCAGATGAACACGAAGTACATCGAGTCGGACACCAGGGAGGCCACGATCACTCACACTCTCAACGTCTTGATCTCGAGGCTCACGTCCGCGGACATCCAGAGCACCATCACCCCGGACGAGGGCAGGAACCTCCCATGGCATTACAACTCCGTGGCTGCGGTGGACACAGCGAACCAAGCCCTCCTGGGCCTCGACGGCATCTCCGATATGTTGGAACTCCGAACCGACGGCGAGCTTGGGGCGAGGGCACGGGAGATCAAAGAGAGGGCGGTGCTGTTCCTCGAGGAGATTCTCAAGTTGGGAGGGTATTTCTCAGCTGTGGAGGCTGGGTTCTTCGTGGATTCAGGTTGCTATCCGGAACGGCACGGCGATGGGATCGTGCGGGAAGCGACGGGAGGTGTGGCTTCCGGGACGGTCGTCCCCCGGGAAGCTGACTACATGGCCCCAGTGTGTGGGCACTTCGGCGAAAACCACCTCCCGGAGGGCCTCGGCCGTCCGTGCGATCTGATCGGCGGGTGCACCCTGTGTGACCGAGACAAGATCGTGTACATCGACGAACTCGATCCAGAAGACAACGTCCTCGCGAGGCTGGAGCGGGGCAGGGAAATACGCGACCGTGGCCTCATAGTCCCCGAAGTCGAGTGGTTCGCCGACGGTGTAGTGTGCATGACTCTGTTCCTGCCAGCCGACCCGGACCGGGCGGAACGGGCGGCGCTCGAGATCGCCTCGAAGATGGGCATGGAGGGTGCGGAGGTGATCCACAAGCGGGTGATGCACCCCTCTGAGGGGTCGGTGATGGAGGTGCGGGGTAAGATCAGGTTTGCGGTGGACCCATCCACCCTCACGCTTCCGCCGAAACAGGAGATGCTTTCGGAGGACGAGATCTGGGCGGACATCGAGGCCCGTCCCATGAGCATCGTCGCAGCCACGGTAGGGGAGGATGAACACTCCGTGGGAATGAGGGAGATCCTCGACATCAAGCATGGGGGGATAGAGAAATATGGGATAGGATGCCACTACCTTGGGACATCGGTGCCCGTTGAGAAGGTCGTGGACGCGGCGATCGAGACGGGAGCCGAAGCTATCCTCATATCCACCATCATAACTCACGCTGATATTCACAAGATAAACATGAGAAAACTGTCCGAACTGTGCATCGAGAAAGGGGTCAGAGACAAGCTCATCCTGGTGGCAGGAGGCACGCAGGTCACTGACGAGATGGCCCGGGAGGCCGGATTGGACGCCGGGTTCGGGCGGGGCACCCGCGGAGTGCAGGTGGCAGGTTTTCTAGTCCGCCGCAGGAGGGGGCTGTCGTGAGCACCCGGGTGAGTGCGGATCTCCTGGTGGCTGAGATCGGGTCCACCACCACGGTCGTGACCGCGTTCGGGGGGATCGACGACGGCCACCCGCACGTGATCGGACAGGGTTCGCACAGGACCACAGTGCTCGAAGGCGACGTCTGGGTGGGCCTGTCTCGGGCAGTGCGGGACCTCGCAGATTCGGTGAGGGCGGACGACGTCCAGTGGAAACACGCTGCCGCTTGCTCGAGCGCGGCGGGTGGCCTTCGGATGACAGTGCATGGACTGGTGTACGATATGACCGTGCGGGCGGCGAAGGAGGCCGCGCTCGGGGCGGGTGCCATAGTCAAAATGGTCACCGCGGGGAAGCTCACCCCGGGTGACCTCGATGAGATCCGCGAGGTCAGGCCGACCATCATCCTTCTCGCCGGGGGCGTAGATTGGGGTGAGCGGGAGACCGCGATCCACAACGCCAGGGCCATCGCAAGCATGCGGCTGCCGGTGCCGGTTATATACGCCGGAAACACGGCGGCGCGGAATGATGTTCGACGGGCGTTCGAGGGCTCGCCGTCGTCTCTTCGAGTAGTCGACAATGTCTACCCCAGGGTGGACGTCCTCGACGTCGAGCCGGCACGCAAGGTGATCCAGGAAGTCTTTGAGGAGCACATAGTTGGCGCACCCGGCATGTTCCGGATCAGAGAGTGGGCGGACGGCCCCATAATGCCCGTGCCGGGGGCGGTCATGGCGATGGCCAAGGAGCTCTACGAGGAGATAGGCGACCTCATGGTTGTGGACGTGGGCGGCGCGACCACGGACATCCATTCTGTGACGGAAGGGACAGAGGAGATCCGTCGGGTGCAGGTGAATCCGGAGCCTCTTGCCAAGAGGACTGTCGAGGGGGACCTCGGAGTGTACGTCAATGCCTCCAACATCGTTGACCTGGTTGGGGCTGACAGGATCCGGCGGGAGCTTGGGGATGCCGGGTTCGAGATCGCAGTCTCCCCTCCGCCGATCCCAACTACCCCGAACGACGTCGCAGCGGTCTCCACCCTGGCCAGGCATGCGGTGAGGATCGCGATCGGGCGCCACGTGGGTCAGATCAGAGAGCTCTACGGCCCCGGCGGGCGCCAGAAAGTGGCGGAGGGCCGAGACCTCACAGCGGTTCGATGGATCATCGGGACGGGGGGAGTCATGGCACGGATCCCTGGGACTCGGGACCTCCTGGGATTGTGCAAAGCGCGGGCGCACGACGGAAAGCTCCTCCCCGGGGAAGGGGCGGTGACCGCCGTGGACTCAAACTACATAATGGCTGCGGCGGGGGTGATGAGCCGCGTGCACCCCGAGGCCGCGCGAGTGATCGTTCTCAAAAGCCTTGGGATTTTGGCAAGAGAAACGGAAAGGGTGGCACGATATGGCAAGAACTAGAGTGATCATCATGGGGGCGGCGGGGCGCGACTTCCACAACTTCAACGTCCACTTCAGGGACAACGAAGCCTATGAGGTCGTGGCCTTCACCGCGACCCAGATCCCGGACATAGCAGGGAGAGTCTATCCGGCCAGTCTTGCGGGTCAGCTCTACCCAGGCGGGATCCCGATCTACCCCGAGACCGAACTGGTGGATCTCATAAAGAGATATGACGTTTCTCAGGTCGTGTTTGCGTACAGCGACATCTCGCACAACGACGTGATGCACACGGCGTCGAAGGTCCTGGCAGCTGGGGCGGACTTCAGGCTGATGGGGCCATCCACCACGATGCTCAAGTCTAAAGTGCCAGTGGTGGCAGTATGCGCGGTGAGAACGGGAGTGGGAAAGAGCCAGACCACCAGGTACGTGAGTCAGGTCCTGATCGGCGCGGGACTTCGGGTCGTGGCCGTCAGGCACCCGATGCCTTATGGAGACCTCGCCCGGCAGGCAGTCCAGAGGTTCGCTTCCCACGAAGACCTGGACCGGCACGAATGCACCATTGAGGAGCGGGAGGAATACGAGCCACACATCGACCGGGGCGTCATCGTCTACGCGGGAGTCGACTACGGACGGATCCTGGCTGAGGCCGAGCAGGAAGCGGACGTGATTCTCTGGGATGGGGGGAACAATGACCTGCCGTTCTACAAGTCCGACCTGCACATCACCCTGGCTGATCCGCACCGGCCTGGGCATGAGGTATCCTACCACCCAGGTGAGGCTAATGTCAGGATGGCAGATGTTGTGATCATAAACAAGGTAGACACGGCTGAGCCGGACAACGTCGCGGCAGTGCGCCGGACGGTCGAGCGGCTCAACCCGAGGGCGAAGATCATCGAGGCGGCCTCCCCTGTAAGTGTGGAGGACCCGGGTATGGTCCGCGGCAAGCGGGTGCTGGTGATCGAGGACGGGCCGACTCTCACCCACGGCGAGATGGGCTACGGCGCGGGCGTGGTTGCCGCGCAGAACCTTGGCGCGGCGGCCCTGGTGGACCCCCGGCCGTTCGCGGTGGGCTCCATAGTGGACACTCTGGATAGGTTCCACCACCTCGAACCCTTGCTCCCAGCGATGGGCTACGGCAAGAAACAGATGGCTGAACTCGAGCAGACCATCAACAGCTCAGACGCAGACCTGGTCCTGATAGGCACCCCGATAGACCTGAGGAGGGTCCTGCACCTGAACAAGCCGGCGGTGAGAGTAAGATACGAACTGGACCAGATATCCGGGCCTGACCTGGGCGAGATCGTGCGTTCGAAGTTCGTGAGGCACTGATCACAAGATCCGGCCGGAGGTGCTAGCCTTACTCCCATTCACCCAGTCCGTGAATTTACAGGAGTTCCATCTAATGGTATCATGGACCCGGAACTTCACGAATGGGAGGGGATTTTGTGGCAAGACGACTCTCCTTCCGGAATGGTTCACTCGGGTCATTGCGTTTCCCGGCCGCAGTCGCCATGATCGCCATTCCTGTACTCGCCGCCATGGTGCCTGCGGCAACCGTGTCCGCCTCGACGCCAGCTCCATCGGGTACTCTGCGACTCTCTTTGGACGCGGACGAGCCCTCGGCCGCGTGCGAGGTGTCGCTGCGACTCGATTGTTCTTTGGCCGAAGGCCGGGAGGTTGCTCTCACCGCATCCGCGAAAGCCACGACGGCCGGGACCCTCAGGGGTGATGTCGGTACGACTTTCGTGGTGCCCGCAGGCGAGGGTCGAGTGTGGCTCGGGCTGTCCCTAGAGGACCTCGAGAGCCCGTGGACTCCGGGCGACACCTACTGCGAGACGACCGCCTCATTCCGGTTCGAGTACCCCCGGTCCAGGCGGCCATGGCAGATCTCGGGCAGGGGATCGTTCGCAGTCCGTGATTTCCGATCAAACCCGGACCGGGACTATGCTGAAAGATCGTTTCAGGCGAGAGCTGTCTGGTCCCCGGTGAAAGGGGTAGACGCAGCCGCCAGAGTGGAGCTCAGCGGGAAAGACATGCCGCGAAACCCAAGGTGGACGTCCTGTACTCAGGACGTGGAGGTGTCAGCTAGCTGGGCAATCTCCAAGTCACTCAAGCTTGGGGCGGAGGCCTCTCACCGGGTGAAGACCTATCCCAACGCTGTGGCTGAGTCATACGTCAAAGGGACCGCAAGGGTCTGGGGGGCCTGGCTCCTCAAGCGCGAACACCAGTTGGACCTCACGGTTGCCGGTGCCCGGAAATGGTTCCCCGACGACACGCTCTCGGACCTGGACTCGGTGGACATGACGGTGGGGTGGACATTCAAACCGGGCAAGGGCACTCGGGCCAGCGCCGAGGCCAAGCTCGGGGTGGATCTCCATCCGCTCATGCCTGCAAGTGATCAAGTGGAGCTGGCGTTACACGCGGACTTGTCCCATGTTCCCACAAAAGGCGTCAGACTCGGTGCCAAGGCGGGCATCTCCGTCTTGAGCAATCGGAGCGAGGCCCTGCATCCTGGCTTCAACCGCTCAGGACGCAGGGCC
>JANLFS010000037.1 GCA_024655925.1 Bacillota bacterium
TTCCGTTTTAGGGCACAGAAAGATCTCTGTACCTACTGAAACTTTACTCATACGCATCCTGTTGTTACGCGTCTGTGGCATCGTCACCCCATAACGCGACTGAGATAACGTCACCCACGGGGAAGGGCAGCATCACCTCGGCACATAAAGTAAGAGGGTCTACGTGGTAGACATGCCCACGCACAGGCAGATCACAGCCGCGCGAGTCGCCGCACGGCCCGGGACGGCCGTTGCCGGTGCCGCCCAAGGCGAAGTCAACGTCGTACCCGAGCGGGCGGAGGCGGAATGGGAGCCATTAGTCTGGCTCCTAGGCCGACGCCCGCCCATGCCGGTATGGGCCGAAGGCAAACCCGCTCTCTTCGGCCCTCAAGACACCCGGTGTGCCACTCGGTACCCGCCACGTTGGGACAGTCCCAATTAATGGTTGATGGCCCTTGGGGTTCATGGCAATATATGGCTGTCGCCTGCCCTCACAGAAAGGAGGCCGTCCCATGCCGACCTCGCCGGTCCGCTACCCGTTCCCCTTCGGGCCTAGTCCAGGCCTGTCCGACATCTATCTCTGCGCAATCCCATTTTCCAGCCAAGGCCCTGATCTCGTACCTGCACCGTTCTGCGAAGGCCGTGTTGAGGTGAGCGTTTCCGACATTCACGACCTCTCAAAGCCCGAAGGGCAAGTCTGTCCCAGCTGCGAAAGCAGAGAGATCGTACGGTACAGAAAGCCCCGGGGCATACAGAATTACAGGTGCAAACGCTGACGGAGCTACTTCACCGACCTCACCGGCACCGTGATGCACCACACGAGGCTGCGGGAGAAATGGCTCCCATACCTTGCGCTCATGATGGAGGGCCTCCCAGTGCGGCAGGCGGCAAGGCTCTTAGCTATCTCCAAGAACACCGCGTTCGCCTGGAGGCACAAGGTTATCTCCAGGCTCGCCGGGGCTCACGCACGTACTACGCTCTCGGGGATCGTGGAGACGCACCAGCTCCTTGTGCTCGAATGCTACAAGGGCTCCCCGGCGGAGGCCCGCCGTGCCCACGCAATGAGCCGAAAACCAGGATCCCGGCAGATCTCGTTTCTTAGCCCCCGCTCAGACAGGGTCTATGTCCTGTTCGCCCTCGACCGGTTCGGGAACGTCGCAGCTGAGCTCGTGCCGGGCGAATCCCGAGTCGGGTTCGACGAGATCATGCGGGACCGGATCGCGCCCGGAACTCGAGTGTGCGTGGAGCGTGGAATCGGGCACTGGCCGACGCCTGGGAGGCGGAGCCTGAAGCTGACGTGGACAACGTCTTCGCGGGCCAGAGCTTACCGTGGGGACATGGTGAGCGCCGATCCAATGCACCGCCAGAGGAACGCGAAACGCCTTGCAGTCCACTTCCAGGCATGGCTGATGAGGTTCCGCGGAGGGGCCATGAAGTACTTGCTTCGATACATCTATGGCTGCAAGGCAGCTGCTCCTAGCCACCTTGAGCAGTACGGGGATCTAGAGAAGTGCGAGGCTCTCAGGGGTCCGCAAGCCCAAATGCCGCCTAGCAGGGCGGGGCGGTTGATGAGCCCCAGGAGGTCATCAACCGCAAACTGGGACACTTGCTATTACCCGGCTACCCGTATGGGGACCTCCTCGGCCCGCGCTACGCGCCACGCTCCACGGGGCTACGCGCCTACAGCCCTACTCTGCCGCCCCGGCCCACGGTCCCGCCTCGATGGGCCGAGCGGCGACACCGCCGGCCTCCAACTGAAACCGCTTGGTCCGCGAGCCGAAGCCCAACGTAGGGGGCCATGGGCGGGCCACACGAAAAGAGAACGGGAGCCGGTTCGGAGCGCCCGTTCTCTCGAGAAAGCCAGCACAACCCAGGCCCGGACTGCTGAGATCAAGGGAGTTTGAGCCCGCCGGACTTCTGTTCCGAAGGCGGCTGCACGATCACCGGGTACCGGTCGTCAGGCTTGGCGGGTCCGACCACAGTCCGCTGCCCGGGCTTGACCACCCACGCCGTAATGAGCATGACGATCTCGGTGTTTTTCGATGTAGTGGTGCGCTTCTTGAAGACCTCACCCAGAATCGGAATGTCCCCGAGGAGCGGCACCTTCACCACGTTCTGAATCTCGTCCCTGTGGAGCAAGCCTCCTATGACCACAGTCTCCCCGTTCTTTATGGAAACGATAGTCTCCAGTTCCCTAGTTCTGATCTGCGGGTAATTCTGGGGCGTCCAGCCCACGATCGAGCTGATGATCGGCTTGACCGTGGCAGTTATCGTGCCTTCGCCGGACACTTTCGGGGTTATTGACAACTCTATGCCGGCGTTTATGAACTCGACCCTGGCGACGACCTGGCCGTCCTGGACCGTCTCGGTGATGACAGGTATCCTGTCGCCTATCAGGATCTTACCCGTCTTCCCATCCTGCGTGAAAGTGTGCTGCCTCGAGATGAGGGTCGCTTCCCCAGCGTCCTCCAAGGCCGTCAGGCTCGCCAGGAAATCCAGGGACACGCTGGTCCATTGTCCGAGCGCGTTTTCACCGAACTTGATTCCCGAGAACGTCCAGTCGATCCCCAAGCGTCTCGCGGCGTCCCCGGTGAGTTCCTCGAGTCTCGCCTCGATGAGTACCTGCGCCAGTTCCCGGTCGAGGGCTTCCACGAGCGCCATGGCCTTTCTCTGCTCCGGCTCTGTCGCGCTGACGATGATCGACGAAGTCCTGGCATCGGCGGTTATCGTCCCTGCAACGAGTCCTGTCAGGCCCGTCTTGACCTCTGCGGGTGTAGCGAAGTTGAGCCGGTATACCCGGGTTACGGGCTCCTCAGTCCTCGGGGCTTGCACAACCGACGGCACGTCCAGGCTCTCGATTATCCTCTGCACGCTCTCAAGCTTGGGCGCCGGGGCCACGACCACGAGTGACCGGGTTCTGTCGTCAGCCTGCATCTTGTCAGCCGGAAGAACCAGGCTCAGAGCTGACTTCATCTCCGACGCCGGCGCGTGGATGAGCTTGAACACCTTGGTCTCATCAGGAGGCATGGCTGGCGCAGGCTCCGGCTCAGGCGGAGGCGCGACAGGTACGTCCAGGGTCGCCACGATCTCACGGACCCGTTCGAGCTTGGAAGGAACCGCCCGCACAAGCAAGGTGTTGGTCCTGGTGTCAACCTGGATGCCCGAGGCCTCCACCACCAGACTGATTGCCGGCTTGAGGCTATCCGCGGGCGCGTTCGCCACCTTGAAGGTGCCGATTACGGGCTCCTCTGCAGGCAATGCCTGGGGTTTCGGTACCTCCTCGACGGGCACGTCCAGGAACGAGACGGCCTCCATGACCTGCGCGTACCTGGAGGCGGTAGCCATGACCACCAGGGAGTTGGTGCGATCATCCACCGTCACCTTGGAAGCGGTGACTATGGGCGCCAGTGCCTCCCTAACCTTCGCCGCCGGGGCGTGAGCAAGTCTTATCACGTTGAGAGTCTCCGGTTCCGGCGCAGGCTGAGCCGGAGCAGGAGGCGGAGCCACCGGCACATCGAGTTGCTCAATGATCTCCAGAGCCTTCGCTTGGACTCCCGCGGTCGCAACGATCACGAGCGACCCCGTACGCTCGTCCACAGTCACCTTCGAAGCCGGGACGATAGGTGCGAGAGCCTCCCGCACCTTGCCGGGGGATGCGTGCTGGAGCTTGACCACGCGCGCTTCTTCGGGCTCCGGTGCGGGCGGCGCCGGGGGAGCAGGAGGCGGAGGTGGCTCCGGGACCGCGACGTCCAGCTCTGCTATGATCTCGAGAGCCTGTTCGTACTTGGACGTCGGGGCTACGATCACTAGGGAGTTGGTTCGCTCATCCGCCGTGACCACGGCAGATGGCACCGCGGCCTGCACTGCCTCCCGCACCTTCTGAGCGGGGGCGTGCGATAGCTTGACGACCCGGAGAACCTCAGAGTCTCGCGCGGGTGGAGCCGGGGCGGGTGCAGGCGGAGTCTCCACCGGCACGTCCAGCTTGCCCACGAGTTCCACGGCCCGAGCGTAGATCGATGGGGTCGACACGATCACCAGGGAGTTGGTTCGCTCATCCGAGGTCACCTTGGCCTCCGGCACTGCTCCCACCAGCACCTCCTTTACCTTGCCCACAGGCGCGTGCGCGAGCTGCACTACTCGCAAGACCGGCTGCTCGAGGGCAGGCGCAGGCGCCGGCGCGGGAGCGGGCTGGGGCGGTTGGACCTCCACGTCGAGTCGGCTGATGAGCTCCTGCACCTGTGCGTGTTGGGTGGCTGTGGCCACCAGGATCAGGGAGTTGGTGCGCTCGTCCACAGTCACTTTGGCGACAGGGATGATGAGCGAAAGCGCCTCCCGGACCTTGGATGCCGGTGCGTAGTTGAGCTTCCTGATCTCTACTGTCTCGGGGTCGGGTTCCGGCGGTGGAGGCGCAGGGGCCTGCTCCACCGGGATGTCCAGGACCCTCACGAGCCTGGCCGCCTTGGCAATAGCATCCTTGGTCCCGGCGATCACGAGGCTATTGGTCCTCTCATCCACCTGGACCTTGCCTTCGCGCACCACAGCAGCAACGGTCTCGCGGACCATCTTTGCCTGGGCGTAATCGAGCCTGACCACTTCCACCAGTTCGCTGTCAGCGGCGGCAGGCTTGACGCCTGCTGGCGCGGGCTCGGTCTTCGCAGGAACCGGCGTGTCCATGAGGGCCACAATCTCTTCCGCCAGGGCAAGCTCATCGGGTGAGCCCAGGACTAGCACGGAATTAGTACGAGAGTCAGCCTGCACATTCTGTGCAGCAATCACCAGGCCCAACCCGCCCTTGACGGATGCGGCGTCCGCATGCTCCAGCCTGAAAGCCCGGACTGCCATTGCGGGTGAAGAGGGCGGCTCCGGGGAGGGAGTCGCCGGAGCTGGCACCGCCGGCTCCTGGGGTTTCGGGACTTCCACGTCCAGAGCCCGGATGAGCCCGGCAACGCGAGCGTGCATTTCGTCGGTGCCAAGGACTACCAGACTGTTCGTCCGCTCATCCACCTGCACTTTTTCAGCGGGCACGATCAGCCTGAGGATGTCCCGCATGGCTTTCGCCGGTGCGTGATCCAGCTTGACTGTCTTGAGCCTCTCCTGAGCCACGGGGACGGAGGGCTCTGGCGCGGGTTTGGGCGGGACTGCAACATCCAAAATGGACACTATCTCCTCGGCCCTGGCTAGATCGTCAGGAAGCCCCATGACCAGGAGGGAAGCAGTCCTCGTGTCCACCTGCACTGCATCCCGCGGGACCACGAGTGCCAGGGCGTCTCGGACTGCAGCCGGATCAGCATTCGCAAGACGGAAGACTCGAAGCGAGCGAGACGGGGCGGCCGGCGGCGCAGGTTTGGCCGGCTCCATGACCGGCACATCGAGAAGCGCCACGATGCCTCGAACTTGCTTGATCTCCTCCTCAAGGCCCCTCACCACAAGTGAGTTCGTCCGCTCGTCTATGGAGATCCGGTCTCCCGGGATCACAACGGCGAGGGCGGCGCGGGTCTTGTCCGGGGCTGCATACTTGAGCTTGATGACCTCCACCGTTTCCTTGGAAGGCACGGGCGCGGGTGGGGCTTCGACCGGAACCACGGGCACCGGGGTGGTCGTCACTATCCCACCTGGGACTGGAGGATAGATTCCTTCATCCACCACGTCCTCGACTTCCACGTCGACCTTTGCGATGAGGTCGAGAGCCCGGATCCGAGTAGCCTCGTCCGCCAGCATGATGACTGAGTTAGTCCTCTCGTCTACCTGGACTTTCGATGCCGGAATCACAAGGCCGAGAAGGTCACGAATGGACTTCGCAGGGGCGTGCCTCAGCTTGACCACCTCAAGGGCCTCGGGGGCCTGGGCAGCAGCCGGGACCGCCTTTGAGGGCAACGGGATGTCGAGCGTATCTATGATGGACGCAACCTTGTCAAGCCGGTCCGGCGTTCCCATCACGAGGACGGAGTTGGTGCGGGTATCCACCTGGACGCTGTCGGCGGGCACAACCAGGGAAAGCGCGCCCTTGACCGTCGCGGCATCGGAATGGCTGAGCCGGTATATCCTGAGCTCACGCTCGGGCGCAGGCGGTTCCGCAGGTTTTGGGGGTGCCTCAACCGCCACATCCAGCATGTCCAGGACTTCGGCCACTCTCGTCATATCCGTAGCAGTCCCCCGGACCAGGACAGAACTGGTGCGCGTATCCGGCTGCAGCTTCGCCGCATCCACCACGAGCGCGAGCGCCCGGGCTATATCCGCTACCGGTGCATGCCGGACCGCAAACTTCCTTACCTCAACCTTTTCAGCCTCACCAGCGACCGCCCCAGGGGGGGCCACGATAAGAGTGGACCCGGCTTTCCTGTACTGAAGGCCGGTGGTGTAAGCGATCAGGTCGAGAGCCTCTTCCACCGAAAGATCCTGCAGGCGGATGGAGAGCGTCCCTCGAACCCCTGGATCGAGCACGATGTTCATGTCGGCCAGCTCCGCGAGGACTCTGAAGACCTCCGAGATCTCAGCCCCCTTGAGATCCACGCTCACGCGGGTCGGGGTGTTCGTTTGACCCACGACTGGCGGACACCCAAAGCACAGTATGAGTATGACCGCCAGGGTCATGACTGCGCGTTTGGCCTGCCTCATTTCTGACCACCTCCCAGCCCGTACTGCACATCCTTGCCGAACACGTTCACCGTCATCGTCCGGTCTCCTATTGACTTCACTACGGCCCCTTCAAATGGTGCATCGCCCGGCCTCACCGTTTTCGTCTCCCCCTCGACTCGCACAACTCCAAATACCCGGTCGCCCGACTGGATGATCCCAGTGAGAGCCATGCTTGGCGGCACAGGCTCCAAAGGAGGCGGGGGCGGAGGCGGTGGGGGCGGCACAGGCTCCGGGATCAACGACCCAAAGGGGTCCCCTCTTCCTAATGCCACTTTCCTCAGTTGGGGCTCTACCCTTCCCCGGCCCAACGTGCGGCTCTGGTCCAGCAGCCCGGCAAGCCTGGCGGCGAAGACCGGCCGGTCCTCGGAAAGCGGCCCTGATGCCCCGGAGGGTGGTTCGTTCGTTCGCATGAACCATATGTACCCCCCGCATCCAGCGGCGACCACGATCAGCACCGAGACGACGATCGCGACAGTCCGGTTCTTCTTCGCTTTCTCGTCCGCGCCGTTTTCGCTACTTCCTCGCTGTTGGAGCTTTGACCGTAGCAGCAGCGCCACTCTGACCACCGCCTTTCGGCCGCACGAATGTGCTCACTTGGGCACTTGCCCGAAGCACGCCCTTTGGGCCGCCGTCCGCCACGGGGGCACCCGCAGTCAAGCTGAAACTCCGGAAGTTTATGACCCTGCTCAGTGAGGCCAGGCCTTGCACGAAGTCCAGGATCTCCGCGTACCTGCCTTCCATCTCGACGGTGATGGGCAGTTCCAGGTAGGGCCCGCGGACCTTTCCGGATGCCACCGTGACGCTGGTCACGGTCACGAGGTTCTTCTGTGCGACTGCTTCGATGTCGCGGTATATGTAATGGACTTTGTCCTCATCGGGCACCAGGTTCTCGAACGCGTCAAGTTCCAGGATGGACGCAGTCAGCTCCTGCTCGGCGGCGGGGATTCTCTTGAGCCGGATGAGGCTTGCCTGCAGCTGCGTCTCCGCCTCAGAAAGCTTCGCCTTCGCCCTTGCGTATCGGTCTGCCTGGGGGGAGAACACGTAGAGATAGAGGCCTACAACGGCCGCAACCGCAACGAGCGCCACAAAGAGCTTGAGCTGTTTCGGGTTGACCTCCATGCTCACCGCCATTTCGGTCACCTCCCCGGCTGAAGGCCCATCTGCATGCTGAAATCATAGACCGAGGTGTCGTTGACTTGCCTGAGCCTCATGCTTGACACTCGGACCTTCTCGAACAAGTGGGAATCCTCCAGGATGAGCGCTGTGCGCGCTACCGATTCCAACGCAAACGTGCTCCCATCCAGGGATATCTGGCCCGTGGGGTCGACTTTGAGCCCCGAAAGCCAGGTGTCCTGCGGGAGCACGCCTCGGATCTCCCTGAGTATGCGCCCAGGGCTGAGGTCCTCGGATTCGATGGCCCTTGCCTCAGCTATCAGGCTCTGGATCTCTCCGTTCCTGGCCTCGACCTTAGAGAGGAGGTCGAGATCCTGCTGCATTCCGGCAATCTGCGCTTTGATCTGGGCGATCTGTTTGTCCATCTGTCTGATCTCGAAGTGCCTGTAAGCATAGAACGCCGCGGCTGACACTACGACCACCTCAATGAGGATGATCATCACGAACCGCCGCGGCGTAACTCGCGGTCTCGCCGTTTCGCGTTCAGGGAGGAGGTTTATTCGGCTCACGAAGGAACCACCTCTCTTAGCGCAAGCCCGATACCTACCGCGAGCATTGGGCCGAGGCGAAGGATGTCTTCCTGCCCGGGCAGGCGGGGGCTTACCGCAAGTTCACTCAGGGGGTCTCCGGTAGTGGTAGGCAGGCCCAGCTCAGACTCTAAGAACTTGCCGAAGCCGCGGAGTGCAGAGCCTCCTCCGGTCATGATCACCTTCGTGACACCAGCGTTCTCGAACCTGCCCTGAAGCTGGAGGTCGTGGTAGTCCAGTGACCTCCGCACATCTGTTGCGATGTCCTGTGCCACTTCGAGCACGGCCTCGTGGATCATCCTTGCCCGTTCGCTTGTGCCTTCTGGAGGCTCAGGGCCCTCCTCCCACAGTTCGGCCTCATGAATCTTGATACGTTCAGCCTCTTCGAAGCCGATGTTGAGTCTCTCCGCGATGGCCCTGGTGAAGCTGTTCCCCCCGCTCGGGATTATTCGGGTGAAGCGAAGCCTCTGCCCTTCGGCGATGACTATGTCAGTGGTGCCCGCCCCGATGTCCAGGTAAGCGGTGGCAGCACTCCCGTTCGCCCGCCCCATGGCCGAATCACCTGGGTGATAAGTCAAGGCCCTCAGAACCGTGAACGGCTGGACGTCGATGGCGATTGGTTTGAGGCCCGCAAGCTCCAATGCCCGTACGTGGCTGTCCACAATCCGGCGCTGAGCCGCCACGAGCATGACCTCCATCTCCTGTGACTCCGCGCCCTCGGGCCCATCCATGATCTCGAAATCCACCACGGCCTCGTCGAGAGGGAAAGGTATGTACTTTTCCCCCTCCCACTTGAGTGCTTCCCGCAGTTCGGCCTCGGGCATCCGGGGAAACCTGACGTGGCGGACCACAACACCCTGCCCCGCGATGGCCGCGACGACTTGCCGCCCCTTGATGTGGCCGCTCTTGAGCCCGTTCGCCAGCACCTCCGCCACCAACTCGGGGTCGACGACCACACCGTCGCGAATCGTATCGGGAGGTGTGAGTTCCACGGCCATCCGCACAAGTTCGACCGACTCACCGCGCTTGGCGAGTTCGACCAGCTTGATCCGGCTTGTCCCTATATCCACACCAACCATACTGCTCTGCCGACGGGAGAACAGCCCCAGTGCCACCTGCGCATTCCCCCAATCACCCAAGGAGACCGTGTCCACGCAATCCACAATTACCCGATTGAATTCGACTGCGAGTTCGCATTTCCTACGTCCAGCCGAGAAATCGCAGCAAAGTCTCTCCAATGAATATCGTCACGACTGCCCCGAGAGCTAAGTACGGCCCGAAGGGCATCGGTTCTCTTCGCTTCTGCATGCCCAGGGCGATCCGGGTAACCCCGACCACCGACCCGATGAGAGCGCCCAGGAAAAGGGTGAGAAGCCCCGAACGCCACCCGAGAAACGCTCCGATCATCGCCATGAGCTTGACATCCCCCCCGCCCATGCCTCCCCTGCTCAAGACGGCGATCAGGTAGACCACGCCACCGGAGATGAGGGCGCCGGCCACCGCGCCGGGCAGGGTCAGATCCGGGCTGATCAGAGAGAGCGCAAGCCCTGCGCCAAGCCCAGGCAGGGTCACTCTGTCGGGGATGAGCCCGGTATTTAGATCAGTCCAGGCCGCGACTGTCAGTAGACACGCAAAAACCGCGACGATCAGGCTCCCGGTGGTCAGGCCGTAGGCCGCCGCGATCACCGCGAACATGATTCCGGTCATCAGTTCCACGAGTGGATACTGTATGGATATCGGCTTCCCGCACCGCCTGCACCGGCCCCGAAGCCAGATGAAGCTCAAGACCGGGACCAAGTCCTGGACCCCAAGAGCCGCCCCGCACGCCGGACAGGCCGAGCCTGGGAAGACTATGGACTTCCCGGCGGGGAGGCGGTAGATGCAGACATTGAGGAAGCTGCCAACTACTAGGCCAACCCCAAATCCCACCAGACCGTAAATCATGAAGCGGCTTACCTTCTTGCTGAACCAGAATGTAGTAACCCACCAGAACAGCCAGTTGTCCGAATGCACACATGGGAACCCTCTCAGGGGAACTGCGCGGGCGGGTACGAGCGAGAGACATGCGACGACAGCACCCGAGCGGCGAGTGACGCGCCGCCCGGGTGAAGACTTGCGCTTCCGGCCTGCAGATCAACCCACTACTGATTACGGAGTCCCGTGTACAGAGCACGAGACCACACCCGCCGCCAGAGAGTACGTGTCGTCCGTGGGACACTTGAGTTTGCTGGCATCGTCAATGTACTTATTGCCGTCGGCGTCTGTCCAGGCCTCGATGTCGGCCTCCTGAAGATCAGCATCGTCAGCCGGATAGCTTCCGTGCTCTGCGTAGTAGATCCCGATCACTGTCTGTATCGTACGGAGGTTTGCTTTGCATGCCGTAGACTGTGCCTTCGCCGTAAAGCTGTTGTAGGCAGGAACCGCAATTGCAGCCAAAATGCCTATAACAACTATCACGATCAGAAGCTCCATGATGGTGAAACCGCGCTGGTCTCTGATTCTCATCTATTTCACCTCCCTTCAATGTCATAAGAAGAGTCGACAGGTAACCATTTACCCGCAACTACATGGCGATGTTGATCATGTTGAACATCGGTATCATGATCGCCGCCACTATCAAACCCGCGAACACACCGATCACCAGGATGATCGCAGGCTCGATCGCTGTTGTGAGACCCTTTACTGCATAGTCGACTTCCTGGTCGTAGAAGTCAGCCACTTTGTAGAGCATCGAATCGAGCGCGCCTGTCTCCTCACCCACCCCTACCATGTGCGCGAGCATCGGGGGAAAGACCTTTGCAAGGCGAAGGGGTCTTGCGAGTCCAGACCCGTCTCTTACGCTCACCTTCGCCGACTGGATGGCTTGCTTGACCACGGAATTGCCGGACAGACGCTCGAGAAGATCCAGCGCCTGCAGCATCGGCACTCCGCTCTGGACGAGCATTCCAAAGGTGCGGGTGAACTGCGCGGTCTGGCCTCTTCGGATCAAGGACCCGAACCCGGGAATCCTGAGAGAGACCGTATCCCACCACACCTTGCCCGGGCCCGTTATGAAACGGAGGAACAGAGCACCCGCGGCGACCGGGATCGTGAAGTAAATGTACCACAGGGTCCTGATGCCGTTCCCGAAATCGTAGAGGGCCTGGGTCAGCCACGGCAGTTCAGCGTTGAACCCCTTGAACATGTCAATGAAGGTCGGGAGGACGAAGACCATTAAGGCGGCGATGGCGATTGCCGCAACGCCGATGAGGATGCACGGGTAGACCAACGCCCCCTTGACCTTGTTCCTCAGCTCCACCTGTTTTTCAAAGAACTTCGACACCCGGTCGAGCACTGTGTCAAGGGATCCTGAGGCTTCGCCCGCCTCCACGAGGTTGACGAATATCGGGGGGAAAACACCCGGAAACTGGTTCAGCGAAGACGCAAAGGTCTCGCCTGACTCGACCTTGCGCCTGACCTGGTTGAGCGTCTCCCTCAGGGCTGGCTTGTCCACTTGCTGGGAGAGGATGTTCAAGGCCTGCACCAGCGGGAGCCCGGCCCCGATCATCACCGCGAGCTGACGCGAGAGGATGCTGAGCTGTATGAGGCCCAGCCGCCTTGCAGGCGCCACCGGAGAAGGTCCGGTCTGGATAGTGGCTCCAGCGAACTTCCTTGCCTCCTGGATGACCGTGGGTATGAGCCCTTGCGCCCGAAGCCTGTCTGCGACCGCCGCGGCGCTTTCGGCCTCCATGGTCCCCTCCGTCAGCTTTCCGGCCCTGTCACGGCCTTTGTAGGTGTAGGCGACAGTCGGCATCGCAACGCGTCCTCCCCGAGTGTTCACTCCGCCGCGGTCCAGTCAGAACTTGAATCTCTTCAGTAACCTCCGAATGCCTCTGTCAGTCGCCTGAACTCTTCGGGATCCGTCGCGCGGGTCAGGGCCTCTTCTCTTGTGATCAAGCGCCGCTGGTAAAGGTCCTTAAGCGCCGCGTCCAGGCTCTGCATCCCGAACTTCCCACCTGTCTGGATCACTGAGTAGATCTGGTGGGTCTTCCCTTCGCGGATCAGGTTGCGAACCGCGGGCGTAGCCACCAGGACTTCCACCGCGATCACCCGGCCTGTGCCGTCCGCCCTCGGCATCAGCTGCTGGGAAAGTATCCCCTGTATCACCGCCCCGAGCTGGACACGGATCTGTTGCTGCTGGTGCGGCGGGAACTGGTCGATTACGCGGTCTATGGTCTGCACGGTGTCGTTGGTGTGTAGAGTCGCCAGCACCAGGTGGCCCGTCTCCGCGGCAGTCAGGGCTATGGAGGTGGTTTCGAGGTCGCGCATCTCCCCAACCAGGATCACGTCGGGATCTTCCCGGAGTGCAGCGCGTAGCGCCGCCGAAAACGACTGGGTGTCGGATCCAACCTCCCGCTGGTTGATCATGGACTTCCGGTGGCGGTGGAGGTACTCTATTGGGTCCTCGAGGGTGATTATGTGGCATGACCGCTCGCTGTTGATGATGTCTATCATCGCCGCCAGGGTCGTGGATTTCCCACTTCCCGTCGGGCCCGTCACAAGAACCATGCCTCTGGTCTTCTGGGCGAAAGACCTGGTGATCGCGGGCAACCCTAGTTCCTCGATGGACTTGATGGCTGTCGGGATGACCCTGATCGCGGCGCCCACGGAGCCCCGCTGTGTGTAAGCATTCACCCGGAACCTGCCGACTCCAGCCACCCCGTAGGAGAAATCGAGTTCTCCAAGAGACTGATACTTCTCGCGTTGCTCCTGCTTCATCATGGAGAGCACCAGTTCTCTGGAGTCCGCGGGGGTTACTACCTTGTGTCCGGGCAGTGGGGCGAGCGCTCCGGTTATCCGCACCATAGGAGGCAGGCCCGTGGTTATGTGAAGATCGGAAGCTCCTTTCCCCACCGCCTCAGTAAGAAGCTCGTCGATAGTCACGCAACCACTCCCCAACGCTGTGAACGGCTAGTCCACGTATATAATATCGGCAGGTTGTGCAATCGTCTGACAATTTCGCTTCTCACCCTCTTGGTTTTCATCGACAGACTAGACCTCTCCCCCGGCCGAGACCCTCATGACCTCCTCAATCGTAGTTATCCCAAGCCTCACTTTCTCTGCGCCATCCTCCACGAGACGCTGCATCCCGGCAGCGCGCGCCGCCGTTGCTATCTCGTCGCTCGTCGCGCGGGAGGATATGAGCAAGCGGATCTTCTCGCTTGCCATCAGGATCTCATGGATCGCGGTGCGACCCGAGTATCCGGTAGTCCCGCACTGCCGGCACCCGCGGCCTTTCATGAGCTTTCTGGGAAGCCCGAGGCCGGGCTGGTCAGACATCCCACCGGTGATCCGAAGCCATCTCTCCCAAGTCTCGTCGCTCGGGACGTACTCCTCCTGGCAGTGAGGGCAGATCTTCCTGACCAACCTCTGTGCCAGAATGCATATGATCGACGATGCCACGAGGAAAGGCTCCACGTCCATATCTACGAGCCTGACGGGGGCGCCCGGGGCGTCATTAGTGTGGAGAGTGGAGAGGACGAGGTGGCCTGTGAGGGCGGCGTTCACCGCGATCCCGGCGGTCTCCCGGTCGCGGATCTCGCCCACCATGATGATGTCGGGGTCCTGGCGGAGCATGGACCTCAGCCCGTTCGCGAAAGTCAACCCTGCCTTAGGGTTGATCTGGACTTGGTTTATCCCCTCCAGCCTGAACTCCACCGGATCCTCGATGGTGATGATGTTCTTCTCGGGCAGGTTCAGCTGATTGAGAGAAGCGTAGAGGGTCTGCGTCTTGCCGCTTCCGGTCGGCCCTGTGACGAGTATGATCCCATACGGCTGTGCAAGACTTCTGTACCACAGCTCCAGCTTATCCGGGAGAAACCCCAGCTGCTCCAGGCGGACCATGGCCCCCCGCCTGAACAACACCCTGCAGACAACCTTCTCCCCGTAGATAGTCGGGAGAGTGGACACTCGAAGATCGATGTCCTGCCCCTCCACCTTGAGCTGGACCCGCCCGTCCTGAGGTACCCGGCGCTCTGCGATATCCATGTTCGACATGATCTTGAACCTGGACGCAATGGCAGCGTGGCTTCTGCGGGGTGGGCGCATTATCTCCCTCAGCATCCCGTCGATTCTGAACCTGACCCGGACGCTTCCGGCCTGGGGCTCGACGTGAATGTCGCTTGCCCTCTCCCGGACTGCCTGGGAGATGATCATGTTCACAAGCCTGACGACCGGGGCTTCATCGACCAGCTCGCGGAGACGGTCGATCCCGATGTCTTCTTCTTCCTCGGAGACTTCGATGGTGTCGCTGGTGGCAGTCACCAGGTCCCGCACCACTTCGTCGAGGTCCCCGCTGTCGCCGTAGTACTGATCCAGAGCCCTCGTCAGCTCGTCCTCGGCCGCGATCACAGGGTTCACGTCCAGACCCGTTGTGAGCTTGATGTCGTCAATGGCGAAAACGTTCAGAGGGTCTGCCATGGCCAGTGTGAGCTTCTTGCCCGCCATTTCGAGCGGAAGGACCTTGTACCTGCGAGCCATCGCCTCCGGGACGAGCTTTATGACGTCCTCTGCCACCACGTATTCAGCGAGGCTTACCCGCTTCATGCCGAGCTGCTGCTCGAGCACTCCCGCGAGGTGTGCCTCGGTGATGTACCCCAGTTTCACGAGAACTCGGCCCAGGCGCTCGCCCGTGCGCCGCTGGACCTCCAGCCCCTCTTCGAGCTGGACCGGGGTCAGGGCTCCTATCTGAACCAAGAACTCGCCAACCCTCTGATGGCCCTGCCGTGCCATGAACGCAACGCCCCATTTGGGTGCTTACCCAGAGTTTGTGCTGCATCCCATAATATACATCTTTTCTACGACGTACGCCAGGGTCCTCCCTGATAACATCGACAACTAGCTGGATATTGCGATCGATACAAGCGGGCCTGTGTCAGCGGGCCGTGAGGCCGACCACGCGGTCGAGGATCTCGTGGGCCAGCACGAGTTTGGGAAGAGGTGGGAGCCGCTCAGGCTCAGTGTCGGGACGAAGGATTGTGACGGTGTTAGTGTCGGAGCCGAATGGGGAGTCCTGCCCCCCTACGAGGTTGGCGACTATCATGTCCAGGTTCTTGGAGTCGAGCTTCACTCGGGCGTTCTCGAGAAGGTCTTCCGTTTCGGCTGCGAACCCCACCAGGACTCGGTCACCCTTGCCCGCTCCGAGGGTGGCAAGGATGTCGTCGGTCCTCTCGAGGCTGAGGGTGTAAGGCCCCGGGCCTTTCTTGATCTTGTGCTCACTGGCCTGAGCCGGGCGGTAGTCGGCTACCGCTGCCGCGGAAATGACAATCCGGCATCCTCTGGCGGCGGCGCAAGCCTCGAGCATCTGCGCTGCGGTCTCGACATTGACCACTTCCACGCCCTCCGGCCGGGCCAATGCGGAAGGCCCTGACACCAGGACTACCCTAGCCCCACGGGAGGCGGCAGCCCATGCCAGTGCGTACCCCATCTTCCCGGACGACCTGTTCCCGATGAACCTGACGGGGTCGATTGGCTCGTAGGTGGGACCAGCTGTGACTAGGATTGAGAGGCCCGCGAGGGACGGGCGCCCACGCCCGGCCAAAACATGCTGAACGTACTCGAAGATGTGCTCCGGCTCCGCCATCCGGCCCGTGCCCACGGTACCGCAAGCGAGTCTGCCGGCCTCGGGCCCCACAAACCGATAGCCCAGGGACTGTAGGGTCCCGATATTCCGCTGCACTATCGGATTGGAGTACATGCCATCGTTCATAGCGGGGGCAATTACCACCGGCGCGCCGGTGGCCATGACGGTAGTGGTGAGAAGATCGTCCGCGATCCCGGACGCGGCTTTCCCTATGAAGTTGGCGGTGGCTGGAGCGATCACAAACACGTCCGCGCTGCCCGCGAGGGACACATGCCGGACATTCCACTGCCCGGGGTCGGAAAACAATTCTACGCTCACCGGGTTCCCGGTGAGCGTGCGAAGGGTCAGGGGAGTCACGAACTCGCAAGCGGCCTTGGTCATGATGACATGAACATCATAGCCTTCTTTCGACATCATGCTGGCCAGAATCGACGCCTTCGCAGCCGCGATCCCACCGGTGATCCCGAGGACCACCTTCGCCCCGTTCATCCGCATCACCCGCCGAAATCCAGGCGCTCGCTCGGGGTGATTCGCGCGTAGGAGACAGTGCCCTCGGATATCTCTCGAAGGGCGCGGGTCACAGGCTTCTCAGGCTCGTATTCCCCAGTCTTCTGCTGAGCATCCATGATCTGCCTGGCCCTCTTGGCCGCCGCCACCACCAGCGTATACCTGCTGTCTACCTTCGTGATGAGTTCTTCCAATGGGGGACGAATCACTAGCAGGCGCCTCCTTGGCATCATGTGTCATACACTGTACAAGTCCCCTTCATCCGCCTCCCCGGCCGGGCGGCGTCAGGGGATCTTGCATTCTGGACTATAGCTTTTCCGACTCCTCTCTCAAGCCCTGGACAAAGCTCTCACATGTCCACCGGGACACCCGGCACCGCTCCGCGACGATTATCGCCCGCACACAGTCCACTGCACTCTCGAGGTCGGAATTCATGACTACATAATCGTACCTTACGACAGCCTGGGTCTCCTCTACCGCTTTCTGCATCCGTCTCTTGACAGCCTCAGGCGAATCCTTGCCTCTCCGGTCCACCCTGGCTCTGAGCTCGGCAAGGGAAGGGGGCATGAGGAATATGAAAACCGCCTCCGGCATCGCCTGTCTGATCTGATCGGCCCCGCGGATCTCGATGTCCAGGATCACATCTTCGCGCGCCTGCAAACGATGTTCGATGAAGGTTCGCGGCGTCCCGTAGAGATTCCCGCAGAACTCCGCTGTCTCCAGGAACTCTCCAGCCTCGGCCCTCGCGACAAACTCCTCGCGGGTGAGGAAGAAGTAGTCCCTGCCGTGGATCTCGCCCTCCCGGGGCGATCTCGTGGTCGCCGAGACCGAGTAGGCGAGACCGGGGACCGTCTCCCTCAACCTGGCCAGAATGGTGTTCTTCCCCGAGCCCGACGGGCCTGACAGGACAAACACATTCCCGCGAGTCCTCAAGAGTTCAGTGCGCCCGTGGAACATGTCGAAGCCCCTAATCCTGCGACTCCATGCCCGAGTCCTTCGTCGCCAGCCTGTGGGCTACAGTCTCGGGCTGGACGGCGGAGAGAATCACATGGCCGCTGTCAGTGATCATGACCGCCCGTGTCCGCCTCCCGTAGGTGGCGTCTATGAGCATACCTCGGTCGCGGGCATCCTGGATGATTCTCTTGATCGGCGCTGACTCGGGGCTCACGATAGCTACTAGTCTGTTAGCGGCGACGATGTTCCCGAAGCCTATGTTGATTAGCTTGATGTCCACGGCCCTTCCCCCTACTTGGCGAGCTTCTTCAGAAGGGCCTCCCTCTGCCGGATTCCAAGGCCCTGGACCCGCCTGCTCTCGTCGATGCCGATCTCCGTCATGATCTGCCGGGTTCTCACCCTGCCGATCCTGGGCAGCGACTCGAGCAAGTACGCGACGCGCATCTTGCCGATGACCTCGTTGTCCGCTTCGCCGAAGATCTTGTCCAGCGTGAGTTTCCCCTGCTTGAGCTCCTCGCGAATCTGGGCCCGCTTGCTCCTGACCTCCTGAGCCTTCTTCAGCGCCGCACGCTTCTGTTCGGGTGTCAGCGTAGGCAGTGCCACTTGACCACACCTCCTTAATGTGGGGTTTTGGTCCGTTGCCGCCTGCAACGGAATGCGAACGACGGCACACCATGGTTTCCTCTAAAGAGAGCTACTCAATGTTCTGAACCTGCTCACGGATCTTCTCGAGTTCGCTCTTGACCTCGACCACCAGGGCCGAGACACCTGCATCCTGAGCTTTGGAGCCTATGGTGTTCGCCTCGCGGTTCATCTCCTGTGTCAGGAAATCGAGCTTCTTCCCAATGCTCCCGGGCTCTCTGAGAGCCTGGCGGAACTGGTGGATGTGGCTCTGGAAACGGACACTCTCCTCAGTAAAATCACATCTGTCAGCGAAAAGGGCCACTTCAGTGGCAAGCCTGGTCTCATCGACTCTCACGTCCGCCAGCATCTCCGCCACCCTCTGAGAGAGCCTGACCCGGTAGGCCTCCACCGAATCAGGTGCTCTACGAGCGATCTCACCTATTGTCTGCTCAATTTTTCCTATTCTATGCACAATGTCCCTTTCCATCCTCCCCCCTTCCGCCGCTCGCATAGCCTCGAGATTGTCTAGAGCTCCGGCGAGAGCTGGTTCGACGAGTGCCCAGAGCCCTTCGGGATCGTCTCCGCGGTCGCGCAGGGCAATCACATCCGGAAGGTTGGCCAGGATCTCGACGGTGGTCACCGGGGCCAGCCCGAGATCAGAGGCAAGTGACGTAAGGCCCTCACAGTAGGCCCTGGCCAACTCGGTATCTACAACCACCGCGCGCGACCCGCCGCAGCGCCACTCGACCGAGATCGACACCTCGATTTTGCCTCGTGAAGCCCTGCTGCTCACCAGAGCTCGAGCCTTCTCCTCAACGGCTGAGAGCTCACGAGACATGCGGAAGGAGACATCCAGATATCTATGGTTGACCGACCGGATCTCGACTCTGACAGTCCCGGCCGGACTCACGTGCTCGGCGTGCCCGTAGCCTGTCATACTGTTTGCCATACGAGGGAGTTCACAACCTTTTCTGACGCTATGCCAGTAATTGTACTACAGGAAGCCCAGCTGTATCAAGTATTTGTGACGAACTGCAGCTCACGGGATGTCCTCTGTCCGGTTCGACATATTCCACCTGTCTGGCCAAATTCCTGCTGATTTCGAAGCGCTGGGGCCACTTTCAGCGAAATCGCCTGCCGGTGTACGCAGGGCCGCCCGCGCCCTTGACGCGGAACAGCGAGTGCCGCCTCGCCAAAGCTCTCTTGGCGGCTCTCGCGGCGACCATAAGAAGGGCCGACCATCCCGAGAGGAAAAGCACTACAGCCCAGTCCACCGCAGCGAGCGGCCTTGTCCCGAGGACGGCGGCGGTGCGCGGAGCGTATACGGCCGCAAGCTGCAAAGCCGTGGAGGTGGCCACCGCGGCCACAAGGAACCTGTTGGAGAACAGCCCTATCTCTGAGAGGGGTTTTCGTTCTGAGCGACAGTGAAATACATAGATCAGTTGGGACATCACAAGGGTCGAGAAGGCTACCGTTCGAGCGGTGGCGAGGCCGTGCCCGAGGAACGTGCCGGCCACGACGAACGACGCCACAGTGCATGCAGCAATGAACACTCCCTGGCTTGCGATCTTGAGACCGAGACCTCGTGCGAACACGCCTTCTGTCGGCTTTCTTGGAGGCCGCTCCAGGGCATCGGGGTCCGTAGGTTCGGCCCCAAGTGCCATTGCGGGCAGGCCGTCGGTCATCAGGTTCATCCACAGTATCTGAATGGGAGTGAGCGGGAGCGGCATGCCTGCCGCAACCGCCAGGAGCATCGTCAGCACCTCCCCGACATTGCACGCAAGAAGATACCTGATGAACTTCCTCACATTATCGTAGATCGACCGCCCTTCTTCTATTGCAGCCAGGATGGTCGAGTAGTTGTCGTCCGAAAGGACCATCGCGGAAGCCTCTCTGGCGACATCTGTCCCCGACCGGCCCATTGCGATACCGATGTCGGCCTCCCTGATGGATGGGGCATCATTCACGCCGTCTCCGGTCATCGCCACGATGTGTCCGCGCTCCCGGAGTGCCCTGACTATCTTCAGTTTGTGTGCGGGCGTCACCCGGGCAAAGATGGCCACGTGTTCCACGATCTCGGCCAGCCGCCGGTCGGATGTGCGGTCGAGTTCCTCGCCGGTCATGATGCCGCCGCCATGGTCCACCAACCCCAGTTCGATCCCGATCGCCCTGGCGGTTTCCGCATGGTCTCCGGTAATCATCACAGTCCTGATTCCCGCCCTGCGGGCACGCTCAACAGACCTGGCTGCCTCCGGCCTGGGCGGGTCCATCATGCCCACGAGCCCCAAGAAGGTCAAATGCGGGGCGCAGGCGGCGTCTCCGTCCGATCCGATCTCGATCAGGTTCCCGGGCGCACACGCGAAGGCCAAGACTCGCATAGCCTGGGAGGCGAGATACGAGTCTCTCGCCAGCACGGCGTCCCTGAACTTGTTGTCGGAAGGAACCACCCGACCCGCGCGCACCCCGGACGAACAGAGGCTCAGGACGACGCCTGGGGCGCCCTTCACGAACGTCATGTGCCCGTCCGGCCCGGAGCACGAAACCGCCATCATCCTGCGCTCAGACTCAAAAGGAATCTCCCAGACGCGCGAAAACTTCCGCGCGAGCCGGGAGAGGGACGGCCCGCCCTTGAAAGCCATGGCGGCGAGCGCGCCTTCGGTCGGGTCCCCCACGACCTCCCAACTCCTGCCCCGGCGGACCAGGGACGCGTCATTGCACAGGGCGGCGCAGAGGAGCAGATCGCGCAGGACCGCGTCCTTCGTGGGGTCTACGGGTTTGCCGTCCTCGCGGAATTCTCCCTCGGGGCAATACCCAATCCCGGTCACGGTGATTTCCCGCCCCACCAGGTCTATGATCTTCACAGTCATCTCGTTCTGGGTCAGGGTACCAGTCTTGTCCGCACATATCACAGTGGCGCACCCCAGAGTCTCGACTGCCGTCAGTCTGCGCACGATAGCGCGCCTGCGGCTCATCCTCTGCACCCCGAGGGCAAGGCAGACTGTGACTATGGCGGGGAGTCCCTCAGGTATGGCGGCGACCGCAAGACTCACTCCGGAGAGGAACATCAAGTGCAGCGACTCTCCTCTGGCGACCCCGAGTGCGGACACGAGGGCACAGACCAGCACGCACCCCAACACAAGCCACCTGCCGAGTTGCCCCAGCCTCCGTTGAAGCGGGGTCTCCGCATCGGTCACCTCCCCCATCATGCCGGCGATGGAACCCATCTCGGTGTCCATGCCGGTCGCGGACACAATCGCCCGGCCCCGGCCCCGCGTGACAACGGTCCCGGCGTGCACCATGTTGGGCCTCTCCGCGACGGGGGCGCTCTCCCTGGCAACCGCCTTGTGATCCTTCGGCACAGGTCTCGACTCTCCGGTCAAGACGGACTCATCCACCGCAAGCTGGGACGAGTCCACGAGCCTGGCGTCAGCAGGCACCCTGTCGCCCGCCGAAAGGAGGATGACGTCGCCGGGGACGATTTCGGCGGCTGGGATGTGGATTGTCTCGCCCCCCCTCCTCACAGTCGCGCCGGGGGCAGAGAGCTTCTTCAGGGCGGCGAGCGCCCGCTCGGCCCGGAATTCCTGAACGAAACCGAGTACCGCGTTTACGAGGACTATGGCAAGGATTGCCGCCGCGTCTTGATACTCGCCGAGGTAGGCGGACGCCGCGACGGCCCCGAGGAGGACCAAGACCATGAAGTCCTGGAACTGGCTGATGAATATGCGAACTAGCGACGGGCCTCTCTTCATCCTGATTGTGTTCAGCCCGTACGCCGAGAGCCGCACCGCGGCCTCGCTTGGAGAAAGCCCGGACTCCATCGACGTTTCGAGTTCCCGTTCGGCCACTCCGGGAGTGGCCGAATGCCACGGTGTTTCCGTCATTCGGCTACCACCTCTTTCTCGTTGCCGTCCATAGATTCCTATGGGGGTTTGGCCTTGTTCATACCGCCTGCGTATGAACAACGCCACGTTTCCGAGGTCCACGGGGCCCGGGGTCGAGGGCGTGAGGCGCGAGCGGAGGTGGAGACGAGCGGAGGCGGGCGCAGGCGGGCGTGGGAACGGGCCTGGCCGGGACGCGCGGCACGGTACGGCAGGGGGCCCTGCCGACCCCGATCTCTCGGGTGGCGGCAGAGCCGTTTCGACCCTGAGACTACTCCGGCGGCAGGCTACTTCCGAATATCTGGATCATCCAAGACGCGCTTGATCCACTCTTCGGGATAGCCGGGCCTTGTGGCGGAATTCGCGCCGTACCACACGACCGGCGCGATCTCGTCGGGAAGCCAGGAGCGGACCTGCGAGATGCAAGTGTGCTCGCAGTTGATGACTGAGATCGTGCGCTGCCAGGCGTAGGTCTTGCCGCTCGCCGGATCACACCAGCGGGCCCCGATTGCGCTCTCCAGGCTCCCTGGGCTGTGCATGAAGTTCTCGTGGTCCTCCCAGTCAATCACGTTGATCACAGACGCGTTCGCGGCCGCAGCTATGTGGCCATCGGGCAGACGCCGTGCGACCTAATACGCCCCTGGCTCGCCGCATCCGGGCTCCCAGTCCCAAGCTGGAACTTTCTCGAGCTGGAACGAACATCTTCAGCAGTCATTGGCGTGACTCACAGAGGCTGACCCGTCGATTGACGCCCCTGCGCTGACCGCGAGCGAAGTACAAGCGGTCGTCCCCACTGAGTACACTGCCAGTGTCAGGATGACCGCCAAAGGCATGATAGCCCAGCACTTCCCACCCAACTTCGCCAATCTCCCACCCCTCGGCGCCTGTTGTGGCATCTCTCCGCGCCCGCTTCCTTCCTCGCGTCTCCTTTTGGAACAGGGTTGGCACATGTTTCTGAACGAGACACGTTCGGCGAGCAGAATGGGATACCTGCGGCAGCTTGAAATACTGGGGGTAGAGGAGCACGGTGGGAAAGCTGCATCCAGTCCTCGCCGCCGCTGCCATCCAAAAGGCAACGGCCCTTGACCTCCTAGTCGGTCGGCATGTGCACCTGGATCGCAAGCACCGTCATGCTGTCCTCAGCTTTGACGCTGCGCTCGGCGCCGGGCTCGATGCTGACAAGCTGACCGGCGGAAATCGTCGTGGAGACGCCGTCGACTGTTATGGTACCCCCTCCGCTCACAATGAAGAAGAAGGTATGGCTTCCCATGACGCATGGAGGGATCGTAGCGCCCGCATCCACTCGAATCACAAGGGCCTTGTGGGTCTTAGCCTCTTCCAGAACTTCTTTGCTGTGCGCCCCCAGCGCAGGCGCAGCAGCCTGCGAAATCTCGTATACAGTCATGATCTCACACTCCTTCGGCTCATGATGCCCTCCTGCGAGGCACCGGCCAGGCCGCCACATCCCAGCGCAAAGCTGGCGATCCTGCTCTTCCTCGCCTCAGGTCCCTCCAGGGCGTCTGGCATGCCGGGCCCGTTGACACATCCTCCGGGACATGCCAGCAATTCCAGGAAGCGTCCAGCTGGTATGTATTCCCCCCGGACAAGCCTATCCAGGACTGCGCGGCAATCGTCCAGACCTGAGATGCCCTCAGGGATCGGCCCCAGTCTGGCGCTTTCGGACCCCCGCCTGTCAGGGTCGCTCGGAGGCAAATCCGAGACTCTCAACCCTTCCTCGTTCATCCACGACTCAAGCTCACGGAAAGTAAGAACCACATCCACGTGGCTGGTCGAACTCCTCCCCGCCTCCTCTTTTTTCGCTAGGCAGGGGCCAACGAAGACAACCAAGGAGTCTTCACCCTGAGCCTCCTTGAGAAGTCGCCCGTGAAGCGTCATGGGGGAGGGCATGGGCGCAAGCGCCGGAACAAGCTCCGGATACTCGGCAAGAACGAGCGACACCACCAGGGGACATGAAGTTGAGATGTGTACGTTATCAGACTCTGCTATCAGCCGGGCGCGCTGGGCTACGATCATGTCAAGCGCGCACGCCGTCTCCTCCACCCGGCGGAAGCCCACAAGCCGGAGCGCGGAGACGACGGACCCTGCGGAGGATCCCATGAAGGCTGCGGGATAGGTGGGGGCCAGGCTTGCTACGGCCTTACGGCCTCCGGCGATTTGCATTCGGACTCTGTCAACATCAGCGCAGTCACATTGCGACTGGCTCATTTCCTTCGGACCGCGCTGCTCGGAAGCCGTCGTCTGAAGGCATGCGAGCAGCCCCGTTACCTGCATTAGCCGCACTCTTGCTGCCTCCTACCCCCCGAGCACCGGAGGAACCAGAGCGATCTGATCGCCCTGCTTGATCCCAACGCTCGCAAGGTCCGCCTTTGAATCGCACATCGTCTTATTGACCGTGACCGCGCTTGTCTTCAGAAGCACATCGGGTTCAGGTTCCAGAAGGGACTTCTCAAGCTCCGAATGGGCCTTGCGTTTTCGAAGTTGCAGAAATTTCAGGATAGCATCGGCCAGGCTAGAACCATCTTCGAGCTCTATGTCCTCGGCCGGCTCGTTCCAAGGCGTCACAAGCTTCACCGATACCACAATCGGCACCGTATCACTCCTCCTCGAGCGGCCCGCGCTCTAGTCGATCATCCCCTGCGACCTCATGAGTTCAGTAAGCGCATCTTCAGACAGATATCCTTCGTGATTGTACAAGACGGAACCTCCAGGCGCAAACAGCACCAGAGTAGGTATGACCCTCACGCCGTACTTAGCCGCAACATCTTGGTATCGGTAGACGTCGACTTTGTAGAATCCCACTTTTCCCTCGAACGCCCTGGCAAGCGAGTCCATTATGGGGTTCATCTGCCTGCACGGAATGCAGCTGTCCGAACCGATCTTGGCGACATATGGCAGCCCAGATGCAGCCGCTTTCGCAAGGTCCGCCGGGCCTGCCTCAATAGCCCCAGCCACGGCAGGCTTGGACTTGGGCATGTTATAAGCCCACACCACCACGCCCCCAATGAGCAACACACAGACGAGGACGAGCCTGGTAGTCCAGCTTCCCAACGACACTTGACCTCGCCACCTTTGTTCATGAGTAACTTCATATCAGCCGTTGAACTGAGGCGAACAGCATCCAGGCCCCGACCAGCGCAATCACCATGCCCATGGCGCGTGTTAGCCAAGAGGGGGCTCCCGCCAAACCCGTCTTGGCAAGAACTGAGGGAAGGTACCCAACCGCCAACCCGGCGACGAGGATCGTGGCCCAATGCCCAACGGCATACGCGGCCATGAGTGCGGCGCCCCCCCACGGGTTCCCGGAAGTCGATGAAAGCGCAAGAATGGCAATGAGGGCAGGCGTCGCGCATGGGGCGGAGACTGTCCCGATGGCCGCCCCGAGGACAAATCCCCCCGCCAGGCCGGAATTCCTCGCCACATTGGGGCTGACAGTGGGCAGCGGAATCCTGATGACGCCCGCCACGTTCAGCCCGAGTACAGTTATGACGGCCGCCAGTCCAACTTGCCATTTCGGGCTCGCAAACAGAAAGCCCATTCCCCCGGCAAGGGCGCCGAGCAGCGTGAATGTGACGGTAAGTCCCGCGATGAAGGACAAGGAACACGCTACGGCGCGTTTGCGGTCCCCCGACGCGTATCCTCCCACATATCCCACAGCGAGCGGAATTGCGGCGACGGCGCACGGCGACAGCGAGGATAGCAGACCGGCAAGGAACGCAGCAAGGTAACCGATTCCAGGCGTCGCTACTGCCTCCGCAAGGCTCTTCACCAATCCTTCCAGCATTCAGCGGCTCACACTCCCAGATCAGGCTTCACCTGGCGCCTTCCGGACCCGGCTCCAGCTTGGCCTGAGTCGGCCCTCCTCCTGCAGGCTCCGGGAACCAGTGCTTGGTCCGGTTTGCGAAGGCAACGAGGCTCAGCATAATCGGAACCTCAACCAACACCCCGACCACCGTTGCCAGGGCCGCACCGGAGCCCAGCCCAAAGAGGGAGATTGCCACTGCCACGGCGAGCTCGAAGAAGTTGCTGGCTCCTATCATGGCGGCCGGAGGAGCCACAGTGCGGTCCACGCGCCAGGCTCGCGCCCAGAAGTATGCTATGGCAAAGATCAGATACGTCTGGATCGTGAGCGGAACGGCTATCAGGAGTATGTGGACTGGGTTCGCTACGATCGTCTCCCCCTGGAACGAGAAGAGGATGATGAGCGTAAGAAGGAGCCCTATGATGGTCACCGGCCTGAACTTGGGCAGGAAGGCCTCGCGGAACCACTGTTCACCATGTGCGCGAATCAGTCGCACCCGGGTCAAGTAACCGGCAGTGAGTGGAATCACAACGTAAAGAACAACCGAGAGGAGAATAGTATCATACGGAACCACAAACTCCGCCAGTCCAAGCTGGAATATCACTATGGGCGCGTAAAGAAAGAGGATCACCAGGTCGTTGATGGCCACTTGCACAAGCGTGTGGGCCGGGTTTCCGTTGCTCAAGTAGCTCCACACGAACACCATGGCCGTGCAAGGCGCAGCGCCGAGGAATATTGCGCCGGCAACATACTGCTGTCCCAGGTCGGGCGAGATCCATCTGGCGAAGACTATCCTCAGGAAGAGCCAGGCGAGCCCGAACATGGTGAACGGCTTGATGACCCAGTTGACGATGAGCGTTATGGTAAGCCCCTTCGGCTGGCGGCTGGCCCTGACGATGCTTCCGAAGTCGATCTGGAGCATCATCGGGTAGATCATGAACCAGATGAGGATGGCCACCGGGATCGAAACATGAGCGTACTCCCACCGGCTCAGGACTCTCGGGAACGACGGAATCTTGAGCCCTATGGTCACGCCCAGCACGATGCAGATTGCCACCCACAATGTCAAGTACTTCTCGAAGAAACCAAGCCCGGAGCCGGATCTTTGGGCCGTTTCTTTCTTCATGACATCAGCCCCCTCGACGGTGGAGTATGGCCTGGAGCCGCACCAAGCATGCGGCTCCAGGCCCAAAGCGGGATCTACTCGGCTACAGGTATTGCTTCAGTATGGAAAGCGGCGGGAAAGAGATCGCCTCAGACGGGCAACGCGCCGCGCAGGAGGAACACCCGACTACGCAGCTGAACGCGTTCTTCACCACAGGCTTCCCTGCATCTTCATCCCAGCCGTAGGTCCCATGAGAACAGAACTCGAAGCACGACCGGCATCCCGAACACTTCTCAGCATCCACAGTCGGATACCACGGAAT
>JANLFS010000038.1:0-1017 GCA_024655925.1 Bacillota bacterium
ACGGTCCTCTCGAAGCTGCCTGTCGAGCTCTTCTATGAACATCGAATACAGAACCAGAGCGAGCTCATCACAACGCGCCTGGATCTTCGCCTCCGCCTCCGGGCAGGAAATCCTCTCGCACAAACCGGTCATAATGTCCCCCACCGTGTGCAGGAATGCATGACACATCCGACGAATGAACTTATCCACAGAGAGACCACCTTTCTGAGCGCTGGATGGTGGCTGAATCCCGCCGCAACGTCCCACTCAGGAACGTCTTCCAGGACTACGTGGTCTCTCTTCTTCTTTCCCCCCTTCTTCCCCTTCCCGCACCCTACTCTAAGATTACACCGCCCCACCGGTCTTCCCACCAGTCTCCCCGCAGGTTTTCCCGCTTGTCTAGGCGGCCCCAGTCTACGGACAAGGGCCTTCGGGAAGACTCGGAAGGACTGCGGCAGGTATGGTAGAATTGTGTCCAGGATGATGTTGTGTACGACTGTTGGGGAGGGGATAGAATGTCCGACCTCAGCACCTCGGCGTTGATCGCGGTTCGCGAGTGTATGGGAGCGAGGCCTGGTGAGACAGTCCTCGTCATTATGGACGAAGGCACACGGACTGTAGGGACAGCGCTCTTCGTTGCGGCCCGATCCTTAGGATGCGAGGCCATGGTGTTGGAGATGATACCAAGGCAGAGAAACGGGGAGGAGCCACCTGCAGCTATAGCTGATATCATGAAGCGGGTAGACGTTGTACTCGCTCCCACCAGCAAGTCGCTGTCGCACACGAAGGCACGTCACGACGCGTGCGATGCAGGGGCCAGGGTGGCCACGCTTCCAGGAATCACCGAGGACTGTATGGCCAGGACTCTCTCGGCTGACTACTCAAAGGTCGGACAGAAGTCGCGGAAGTATGCTGCGATCTTGACAGAGGGGGAGGTTGCCCGGATCACGACACCGGCCGGCACCGACATAACTATGTCCATTCGCGGCCGGGAGGGCAGGCCGGACACAGGGATCTACCGCAACCGGGGCGAGTTCG
>JANLFS010000038.1:1027-26858 GCA_024655925.1 Bacillota bacterium
GCCTACATAGCCCCCGTCGAAGGAACGGCGAACGGGGTCATAGTAGTGGACGGGGCTATGGCAGGTATCGGAATCACTGAGAATCCGATTACTCTTGAAGTCCGTGATGGGCTTGTGACTCGTATCTTGGGCGGCCCGGCTGCCCGGCAACTCGAGGATCTCATTGCTCCTCTTGGCGCCCCGGCCCGCAACATCGCCGAGCTGGGCATAGGGACGAATGATCGCGCCAGGCTCACTGGCCGGGTGCTCGAAGATGAGAAGGTAATGGGCACGATCCACCTCGCCATCGGGGACAACAGTCACTTCGGAGGGAAGGTCGCAGTCCCGAGCCACCTCGACGGGATCATACTCTCCCCGACGCTGGTGATTGACGGCAAGAGCGTGATGGTAAACGGTGAACTAGTAAGTTGATGAGCTTACCCGCGCGCGGCTGCCGGTAACCTTGCGTGAAACCAATGCTATGGTGGGGCGTCCTTCGGGACGCCCAAGAGTCCATGCACGCGATGGGGGTGAACCGCGCATGAAAGAACGCGTTCGAATCATGCCTGGCGGACGGCCTCCTGACGTCGACGACAAGGATGTAGTCGAGGCCATCCTCACCGAGGTCGAGTGGGAAGAAGAGGGTATTCCCGAGTCTCCCCTGACCGGATGGTGGTCGGACAGGTGGGCTTCGCCTGCTGGCAAGTCTGATCTGGGCTGATGGGCATGTCGCGCGCGGGTCCTGTTGGGTGGGGGCGCGAGCCCGGGGGACGGGCGAGATGCCCCCGCTCCCCTTTAAGAGGTTTGAGTGCAGGAACCAAGTTACCTGCAAAGGAGTATGCTTTGACCTCATGATTCCCAGACTCTGTTGGAGGGGGGTGGTCTGGTGAGGGAGTTCATCCACCTGCATCTGCATACGCAATACTCCCTCCTGTGACCGGACGGGGCGTGTAGGACTGACAGGTTGGTGCAGCGCCTATCGGAGCTGGGCATGAGCGCCTGTGCCATAACCGATCACGGCGTCCTCTTCGGCCTTGTGGACTTCTACCTTAGATGCCGGGAGAAAGGCATCAAGCCCATACTCGGGTGCGAGGTCTATGTGGCCAACCGCACCCGCCACGACCGGACTCCCCACGTGGACGATGACCCCTACCACCTCGTGCTTCTCGCGGAGAACGAGGTGGGCTATGCGAACCTGCTCAAGCTGGCAAGCCTCGCGTTCACTGAGGGTTTCTACTACAAGCCCAGGGTGGACCGAGAGTTGCTGGCCTCCCATTCGAAAGGGATCATAGCCCTTTCCGCATGCCTTTCCGGGGAGGTCGCCTCGCTGTTCACCCGGGGACAAGAGGATGCGGCTGTCAGATGCGCGCAGGAGTACCTGGACATCTTCGGGGCAGACTCTTTCTTCCTCGAAGTCCAGGCCAACGGGATCCCGGTTCAGCACGAGGTGAACCAGTTTCTCGTCAAGACCGCAAAGACCCTTGGCCTTGGGCTGGTCGCCACAGGGGATGTTCACTACCTGAGACAGGAGGATGCTCGGGCCCACAGTGTCCTCTTGTGCATTCAGACCGCGACGAACGTGGATGATCCGGGTCGCCTGAAGTTCCCTACGAAAGAGTTCTACCTCAAGTCCGCCGATGAGATGTACAAGCATTTCGCCGAGATCCCAGAAGCATGCGAGAACACGGTTCGCATCGCGGACAGGTGCAAAGTGGATCTGGACTTCGACACGGTCCACGTGCCTCAGTTCTCGCCACCGCAAGGCCGGACCACAGGGGAGTACCTCAGGTCGCTCTGCGATGAAGGAGCGGCGCGGAGATTCGGCCTCATCCCCGATGAGGCGAGACACAGGCTCGACTACGAGCTCGGTATCATCGACAAGATGGGATACTCCGGGTATTTCTTGATAGTCTGGGACTTCATCAGATTCGCCAAGAGCCGAGGTATCTATGTCGGGCCAGGCAGGGGCTCCGCCCCGGGGAGCCTAGTTGCCTACTGTCTCGGGATCACAGACATAGACCCTCTAAAGTACGGTCTCTTCTTCGAGCGGTTCCTGAACCCTGAGCGGGTTACCATGCCCGACATTGACATCGATTTTTGCTATGAGCGCCGGGGTGAGGTCATCGACTACGTAGCGCAGAAGTATGGCGCGGACAAGGTGGCCCAGATCATCACGTTCGGGACAATGGCGGCGAGGGCTGCCATCCGCGATGTCGGGAGGGCGCTCCGGTTCAGCTACGCTGAAGTTGACCGAATTGCGAAACTGGTCCCGGCTGAACTCAACATGACCATCGACCGCGCGCTTGAAATGGTCCCCGAGCTCGCGGCAGCCGCAGCTGAGAATGATAGGGTGAATCTTCTCATAACAATCGCCCGGGCATTGGAGGGGCTGCCGCGACACCCATCGGTGCATGCGGCTGGAGTGGTTATCTCCCGGGATCCCCTGACAAACCACGTCCCACTCTACAAGTCTCCTGAAGGTGTGGTCACCACACAGTTCGCCATGGAAGATCTGGAGAAACTCGGGATCGTGAAAATGGACTTCCTGGGTCTTCGAACACTCACGGTCATTGGCAAGACAGTGCAGATCATCAAGCACACCAGGGGCAAGGATGTGGACATGGACGCCATTCCTCTCGACGACCCCGAGGTCTACGAGATGCTCAGGCGAGCAGACTCCGCAGGCCTGTTTCAACTGGAAAGCGGGTTGTTCCAGAACTTGCTCCGGGAGGTCAAGCCCACACGATTCGAGGACATCATAGCCATCGTCGCTCTGGGCCGGCCCGGACCCATGGTGATGACCGGGGACTTCGTCCGCGGCAAGCATAATGAGGCGTCTGTGACCTACCCGCACCCGGCTCTCGAGGGAATTCTCAAGCCCACCTATGGAGTTATGCTCTACCAGGAGCAGGTGATGCAGGTCGCAAGCGAGTTGGCAGGGTTCACTCTGGGCGAGGCTGACCTTTTGAGGCGGGCGATGGGCAAGAAGAAACCGGAGGTCATCGCGGGATTGCGAGACAGGTTCGTCGAAGGAGCCGTTGGAAGGGGCGTTTCCCGACGTGTGGCGGAGGAGATCTTCGCACTTATAGAGCGGTTCGCTGGGTACGGGTTCAACAAGGCTCACAGCGCAGCCTACGCGCTCATCTCCTACCAGACTGCATACCTCAGGTGTCACTACTACACCGAGTTCATGGCAGCTACACTCACGAGCGTCATGGGATCCAGTGACAGGGTGGCGGTATACATCGACGACTGCCGAGCGAGAGGCGTGCCGGTGCTCCCTCCCGACATAAATGAGAGCGTTGTGGATTTCACTGTTGTGGGGGAAGGGATCCGCTTCGGCCTCGGGGCGGTGAAGAACGTAGGGAGCGCGGCTGCTGACGCAATCATCCATGCGCGGAAGTCCGGGGGACAGTTCCGATCGATCGCGGACTTCTGTGAGCGCGTGGACCTTGCAGCTGTGAACCGCAAGGCTCTCGAGAGCCTGATAAGGTGTGGTGCATTCGACTCATTCGGCAGAAGAAAGGCACTGCTGGCAGTGATGGATTCCGTTGTGGACCAGGTCTCTGCTCGTCAGCGGCAACAGGTGGCGGGGCAGACGTCATTCTTCGACCTGTTCGACCAGCCAGGTGAGTTCGGAACTGAGGCGGTGGTCCTGCCGGACGTCCGCGAGTTCAGCCCCGAGCAGGTTCTGGCGATGGAGAAAGAACTCCTGGGGATCTATCTGTCCGGGCATCCGCTCGACCCCCTCCGCGACATCATATCCGGAATCTCCACGGCGTCCGCGCGCGATCTCGGTGGTTTCGCAGAGGGGAAGGAAGTGACCCTCGCGGGAATCATACTCTCGAAGAAGCAGATCTCAACCAAAGACGGGCAATTGATGGCCTTCGTCCAACTGGAGGACCTCACGGGGCAGGTTGAAGTGGTCGTTTTCCCGAGAGTCTTCGAGCAGTGCGCACGAGTGATTGCGCCGGACGCCCGCGTGTCGATCCGCGGCCGCGTCCACTTCAAGAAGGATGAGGAGCCGAGCCTTGTGGCGGACCAGGTGTGTGCTCTCACTGGTCCGAGGAGTCCAGAAGGAAAACGGCCAGGCGCATAGAAGATCGGAGATAATACAGAAGCAGGGACCGCAATTCGAGGGGGCAGGCGCTATGTGGACAGTCGTGTATATCGCACCAAACAGGTCGGAAGCAGAACTCGTCAAAGGCCTGTTGGAGGGCGAGGGGTTACTTGTGATGCTGAGACCCGTCGGCGTGCCCCACCTGGGCGACGCGGCGAGCGTGGAAGTTCTTGTCCCCGAGGCCGAGGCAGAGGAGGCCCACGATATCCTGGACACAGCTACACCATAGACCAGTAAGGATCGGACCAGGGCGGACTGGAGGAGTCATGATGAGGAGGATTGCAGTTCTGACGAGCGGAGGAGATGCCCCGGGCATGAACGCCTGCGTGCGGGCGATTGTGCGAAAGGCCCTCTACCATGGCCTTGAGGTCGTCGGAGTACGGCGCGGGTTCCACGGTCTCATACAGGGAGACTTCATGGAGCTCAAGTCCAGATCAGTAGGGGACATTCTCCAACGCGGAGGCACGATTCTGAAATCGGCGCGAAGTGAGGAGTTCAAGACTGAAGAGGGACGAGCAAAGGCACTCCTCCAGATCAGAACTTATGAGATAGATGGGCTCATCGGAATCGGTGGCGACGGGACCTACCGTGGGCTGGATCTTCTGGCGAAGATGGGTGTGCCGACTGTGGGTGTTCCAGGGACCATAGACAATGACATCGGATCGACGGAATACGCCATTGGGTTCGACACTGCGTGCAATACCGTCATCGATGCTGTCAACAAGATCAGGGACACAGCTACGTCTCACGAGCGGACTTACGTCATCGAGGTCATGGGGAGGAACTCTGGCCACATAGCGCTCTACGCCGGCCTTGCCGGAGGGGCCGAGAGCATTCTCGTTCCCGAAATCGAATACGACATCCAGGAGGTGTGCAACCGAATTATCCAAGGAGCCCGCCGGGGAAAGAGCCACAGCATCCTGATAGTAGCTGAGGGCGTGGGTGGGGACCCCGTCGCGGGCCGTCAGGCGTCCGAAGGGAGCGCGTACCGGATCGGGCAGCAGATCAGCGAGATAACCGGTTTCGAGACCAGGATCATTGTGCTTGGTCACATCCAGAGGGGCGGGGCCCCGTCGGTTCAGGACCGCATTCTGGCCACCAGGTTTGGTGCCAAGGCCGTGGAAGTCCTCCTTTCAGGAGTCACCAATGCAGTTGTGGGGATCATCGGAGGGGAGATCAGAGTCTTCACAATCTCAGAAGCCCTGGCCATGAAACGCGGAATCGACATGGACTACTACGAACTCGCGAACGTACTATCCAATATGTAGGCAGACCTTATGGAATCCAACCCGTTCGGCAAGGGCTGGACTTGGGGAATACCATGTTACTGATTACGGCAGAATATCACCTTGAACGGCGGAATCTAGGTTGGGAGGGCTTGTCGTGAAGGCGACTGGCATAGTTAGGCGCATCGACGACCTGGGCAGAGTGGTCATACCAAAGGAGATACGTCGAACCCTCAGGATCCGTGAAGGAGATCCCCTTGAGATATTCACTGATCGAGACGGGGAGGTCATCCTGAAGAAGTACTCGCCCATGACGGACCTGAGCTTCTTCGCGCAGGAGTACGCCGACTCCCTGCACGACTCCACTGGGTGCATCGCGCTGATCGCGGACGAAGACGAAATCGTGGCCGTGGCCGGTGCTCCCCGGAAGCTTTACTATGAGAAGAGGATCACCGAGCAGGCCCAGGAAATCATGAAGGCAGGCAAGACCTTGATTGCGAACACGCCCGGGGAGAGCCCTGCGGTGGAGAATGCGCAGTTCGCAAGCCAGGTGATCGCGCCAATCACAGTGGGCAACGACCCCGCGGGACTCGTGATACTGATGTCCCGGGAACCCAGGCAGATGGGTCCGACCGAGGTCAAGCTGGTGGAGACGGCGGCAGCTTTTCTCGGCAAGCAGCTAGCTCACTGAGACACAGACAGCTGGCGCCGGCCGCGAGTCCTGTGTGGGCGCGTGCGCCGGGGCCAGTTGCGGCTGCCCTTGAGACGTGATAGAATAGAGCAGCGCCGAAGTGGCGGAATCGGCAGACGCACCTGACTCAAAATCAGGCGGGGTCACACCCATGGGGGTTCGAGTCCCCCCTTCGGCACCAGTTATGTACGGATCCTTATCTGGCGCGGGTTTGGAGGACTCCAAGGGGGCGCTTGATAATCATTTGGTAATCAGCACGTGTGGAGGATGTCGCCCATGACCTGGGCGGCATCTCTTTGCATGGTGGGCGTCACATGCGAGTACCGGTCAAGCGTCATGCTGATGTTGGAATGGCCTAGTCTCTCCTGGACGATCTTCGGGTTGGTCCCGTGGGCAAGCAGGAGCGTGGCGCAGGTGTGACGCAGATCGTGAAATCGGATCTTCTTGACCCCGCAAGCCTCTATCAGCTGCGTGAACTCCCTCTGCCCGAAGTTGTTCATTTTAAGGGGATCCCCCGTCTCCTTGGCGAACACGAACCCATGGTTATGGTACATTGCACCGAGCCTGAGGCGCTGCTCGTTCTGCTCGGCCTTGTGACGTGCTAGCAGTCTTGCCAGTCCTTATCATACGGTAATCGCTCTGCCCCTGCCAGTCTTGGGCGTGCCCATGACTGGGTCAGGGCCCGCTTTGATGAGTGTGCGCCGAACGGAAATCAGCCGGTTTGTTGGAGTTGCCCCGATTTCGTGGACAGGTTGATGCTAGGCAGCTGAGACCCGACTATCAGTTTCGCTTTGGAAGTTCCGCCTCCTCTCGAACTCCATGGGGCTGAGGTACTCCACAGTCGAATGCCGGCGGCGGCGGTTGTTAGAATCCCTCGATGCACTCGAAGATCGCTGATTTAAGAGACTGTTTGGTCGGCCAGCTGCGCCGGTCAAGCAGTTCCGTCTGCAACGTGGCGAAGAAGCTTTCTGCCGCCGCATTGTCGAGTGCGTCGCCTACGGTTCCCATAGATGTGCAGATGCCGGCGTCTTTCAGGGTTTTTCCGAACGCCAGGGCCGTGTACTGCGCCCCATGATCGGAATGGCGGATGACCCCCGGGGAGGGCCGGCGTCTCGAGACGGCCATGTTCACGGCCTCAACCGCGAGTTCGGCCACCGGGCGCTCCCCCATGGCCCAGCCGATAACCATGCGCGAGAAGGCGTCGATCACTGCAGCCAGGCAGACCTTGCCTTCGTCCGTCCCGTGTCCGGTCATGTCCGCAACCCACAGACGGTTGGGAGCCGGCGCCGTGAACTGGCGCTGAACAAGGTCTGGCGCCAGTTCGTGTTTGGGGTTGCGGCGGGTGAAGCCACGGTTTCGCTGACGGTGAACACCGGCCAGGCCGGACTCGCGCATCAGGCGCGCTGCCCGTTTCTTTGAGCGCCGAACACCCCGGCCGATGGCCGGCTCAGCGTGGACTCTGGGGGCTCCATAGGTACCCTTGCTGCCCTGATGTATCTCCAGGATCAGCCCCATGAGTTCGGCGTCCCTTAAGGCGCGCGCTGACAGGCCTCTGGTGCGCCACGCATAGTAGCCGCTGGTGGAGACGCCCAGTGCTCGGCACATCGTGGCCGCCTTGTGATTGGCCTTCTCGGCCTCGACAAGCCGAAACGCCGCTGCCGGGTCCGGCCGGTCTCCTTGGCAAAGAAGGCCGCGGCTTTTTTTAGGATCTCGCGCTCCTCAAGCAGAATCCGATTCTCGCGCCGCAAGGCTCTGAGTTCCTCTCGCTCGGATGTCGTCAGCCCATTGCGTTCCCCGGAGTCGATCTCATCCTGTTGGACCCACCTGCGAAGCGTATCGTCGCATACTCCCAGGTCTTGAGCGATTTGCGCCACCGACTTGCCACTACTGCGGACCAGTTGAACGGCCTCGGCCCTGAACTGCGGTGGATGCGGCTTCCCCGGCATGTGGACACCTCCCCTTTGAGTCTACATCCCGAACCTTTAGGTGTCCACGAAACCGGGGCAGGCTCAGAGTGGTGACGCGGGACTTCATCCACAACGTGCTGAACGAGAAGACCGGGTTGTGGGACCCGAAGGCGGATCCCTTCGACTCGACCTATTGGACCGAGCCGACGTACCTCTGGTACAACGGGATGGGCACCACGGAGATCTACCCGATTGGATCCAAGACCGACCCCAAGAGCAAGATCACGGCATTCAAGCCGCTGACGACGGTCCTGCCGGTCGATGCCCAAACGGGGAAGATCATCTTCATGAACCCTCGGCGTCCTGGCTAAGACACGCAGCGTCGACAAGGCCATTGCCAACGGCATCGAGGCCGCCAAGCAGGCCTACTCCGGGGCGTAGAAGGAGAAGACCATCACGGGTTACTTCACCCTGAGCCACGACGTGACCAAGGCTAAAGCGTTGACCTGCGTCAACTGCCGCAGCAGCCAGGATTACCTGGGGCTTAAGAACCTCGGATATTCGCCGACGGAAGTGGGCCGCCTCACCGATGACAGCAAGCCGGCGTATAAGTAGTCTTCACCGTAGGACAAAGCAATCAGCTCGGGACGAAGCCTCGGATACCTGATGGCGTCCGGGGCTGGTTGTCGCGTTGACTGGTTGAGACCTGTAGACAGTCTTTCTCCCAAGCGGTATAATCTAAACAGTTCTTTGGTCTTTTTGGAGAAGGGCGTACCCCGGGACGGTGCTCGGGTTGAAGCAAGGGAAAGGGCGAAGCCGGATGAGGATTGCCTTCTTCACGGATTCTTTCCGGGAGAACCTGGGGGGGCTGACTCGCGCGACGATTCAATGGCATGACCGGTTGGCGGCGGCCGGACACTCTGTGCGGGTTTTCTGTCTGAAGCAGACGGAAGGTTCGCTGCACGCCGGGGATGTGTTTGAGGTGCCTGCAGTGTCTTTGCCCGTGGTCGTGGACTTTGCCCCCGACTCCAAGCTCGCTTGGGGATACGCCGTCGTGCGGAGGGAACTGGTGACCTGGCGGCCTGACGTGGTCCACCTGCACACTCCCTGGCCGGTCAGTTGGCTGGGGCTCTGGGCCGCCCGTTCCCTGAACTTGCCGGTCGTCGCCACCTACCACGCCAATCTCGAAGCCGCCGCCAGCCTGCCTGCCGGGCGGGCGTTGAGCGCCGCAGCCGGCGTCTTGGCGCGAAGCCTTTACGGTCGCTGTTCCGTCGTCATCGCCCCCACGCGATTCGCGGCAGCCAGCTTGCGGGCGCTGGGAGTGCGGAGCCCCATCGCAGTGATTTCGAATGGCGTGGAGCAGGAGCGGTTCGCCGCGGCGCGCTTGCGGGTGGCCGATCGTCGGCGTGGGACCTCTGCATTCACGGAGTCCCGGCCGGTGACCGTCCTCTATGCCGGTCGCCTGAGCCCGGAGAAGGGGATCGGTACTCTGCTTCGGGCATTGCAGTTCGCTTTGGCGGAAGAACCGAGGTTGAGCGTACGCTTCGCGGGGGACGGGCCGCTACGGGGAACGGTCGAACGGGAGCTGAGGGGTGAGTTGTCTGCAGGACGCGTCACAATGGCAGGTTTCGTTCCCTGGGGGCGGATGGCGGAGGAGTACGCCCGGGCCGATTTGCTCGTCCTGCCGTCTCCTCATGAAACCCAGGGTCTGGCGGCTCTCGAGGCCATGGCGGCGGGGCTGCCGGTCGTCGGGGTAAACGCTGGAGCCTTGCCGGAGACGGTCGTCCACGGCGAGAGTGGGTTGATCGTGCCGCCCGGCAATCCCCGGGCTCTGGCGGAAGCCCTGCTGAAGCTGGCCAGTGACGTCAAGTTGCGGCGCCGGTTGGGAGCACGGGGAGCGGCGCTGAGTGCTGAACACGACGCGGCCCGGTGCCTGGATCAGACGGTTGAGCTGTATCGTGCGTTGAAGGCGGCCCGGCCAGCAGCCTTGGAGAGAGGGGCATGACCCTGGAATGGCTCACGGGAGTCGGCGGCTGGATCGGAGTGGGGTTGGGGTTTGCCCTACAGGCGGCCGGGGCGCCGGTGCCCTCTGTGCTCCTGTTCCCGGCGTTGGCTGCCCTGGCGGAGCATACCAGGGTCCCTTGGTGGATCTCTGGTGGGGTGGCTGGAGTGAGCGTCGCTTGTGGGCATCTGCTAAGCTATGCCGTTTTCACCATCTTGGGGCAGCCCTTGCTGACCCGGTTGACGGAACGAACCCCGGCGTTACGGCGCCCGACCCGACGGGTCCGGCACCTCCTTGCGCAGGGACGTTCCTGGCTGCCGCTGCTTGGGCTGCGCTGGTTGGGCACCGGCTACAGCCAAGTGTTCTGGCTGTTAGGTACCATGCGGGTGTTACCTGCCATGCTCTTGGGCTCTTTGTTCTTGAATGATCTGGTCTGGGCATTGGCATGGGCATACGCCTGGACGGCGTTGACCGGAAAATTCTAAACGGGGAGGATCATGCAATGAGCGCGGTAATGGAATTCGCAGGCGAGGAAATCGTACGGAGAACTTTGCGCTATGCGGCCCGCAACCCGGAGCAGAACCTGCCTACCTTGCTGGCCTGGGGCGAGCGATTGGCCTCCGGATCTACGCAAAAAGAAGCAGTGCGAGCGGTTCGGCGCGCCTTGGAGGAACCGGAAGGCAACTGGCGACGGCTGACCCTCGCTTTGCTGAAGCAGACCAAACCCGAGATCTTGGAACGTCTGGCGGTCAACCTTTTTGTCCGGAGTTTCTTTCTCGGCGTTCCTCGCCAGCAGGCGGCCGAGAAGCGCTTGGACGCCAACGTTCCGGCAGCCCTCCTGATAGACCCCACCTCCCGGTGCAACTTGCGCTGCACCGGCTGCTGGGCCGGCGACTACCGGCGGACCGACGATCTTGAACTCGATCTTTTGCGCCGGATTCTCGACGAGGCCCGGCCGCTCGGCGTTCATCTGATCGTGGTCTCCGGCGGGGAGCCGCTCGTCAGGAAGGGGGACCTGCTGACCTGGGCCCGGGAATACCCGGACTTTGTGTTTCACGTGTTCACCAATGGTACTCTGCTGGACCGGGAGTTCGCCGCCGGAGCGGCGGAGGCCGGTAACTTGACGTTCGCCTTCAGCGTGGAGGGGTTGGCACAGAACACCGACGCCCGGCGGGGCCGCGGGGTGTACGACAAAGTCCTTCAGGCCATGGCCCTGTTGCGGGAAGTGGGTGTGCCCTTCGGCTTCTCTGCCACCTACACCCGTCACAATGTCCCCGAACTCAGCAGCGATGCCTTCATCGACGCCATGGTCGAGCAGGGCTGCTGTTTCGGCTGGTTCTTCACCTATCTGCCGGTCGGGAGTGACGTGGACTTGGACCTCATGGCCACTCCGGCCCAGCGGGCGGAGATGTACCGGGCGGTGTGCCGTTTCCGGCAGACCAAGCCAATTTTCCTGGCCGACTTCTGGAACGACGGGGAAGCGGTACAAGGCTGCATCGCCGGTGGCCGGAGATACTTGCACATCAACGCGGCCGGAGAGGTGGAGCCCTGCGCCTTCATCCACTATGCGACGCACAACATCCGGAACTGCACCCTCGAAGAGGCGCTCGCCTCCCCTCTCTTCCAGGCTTACCGGGCGCGTCAGCCATTCAACCAAAACCATTTGCGGCCTTGTCCGCTGCTCGATAACCCTGATGCCTTGCCGGAAATGGTCAGAACTTCCGGGGCCCACCCGACGCAACTGCGCCTGGCGGAGCCGGGGGAGTTGGCGCGGCAGCTTCATCCCTACGCCGAGGAATGGGGGCGGCAAGCGGACGGTCTGGTGCGGGAGAACGATCGGACGCCTGAGGACGCTGGGTTGAAGCAGGGAACGGTACAGGCATGACGGAGATCGGTCTGGCTCTAGGCGGCGGGGCGGCCAGGGGACTGGCGCACATCGGGGTTCTACGGGAGTTGAAGGAGGCAGGCATTCAGATTTCCTGTCTAGCCGGTTGCAGTTTCGGGTCTTTGATTGCCGCTGCGTACGCCTGCGGCACGCTGGCCGAGGTGGAGGATTTCTTTCTGAACCTGAACCGGACTGACCTGGTGCGCTACTGCGATTTGGTCTTCTCCGAGGGCGTGGTCGGGGGGCAAGTATTGCTGGCCGAACTGCGCCGGCTCACCCTCGGGCTGCACTTCGAGGATCTTCCCCGGCCCTTCGCCGTGGTGGCGACAGATTTGGAAACGAAGTCCAGGGTGGTCCTGCGCCGGGGATCCATCGCTGAGGCGGTTCGTGCCAGCATGTCGGTGCCGGGGCTTCTGACGCCGGTCACGCTGGAGGGGAGGACCCTGGTGGACGGTGGACTGGTCGAAATCGTCCCGATGGGAACTGCAAGGCTGCTTGGCGCGACCCGGGTCGCAGGGGTGGACGTATCCAGCCACCGCGACGTATGGACCAGGGCGGCGACTCGGGCCAGGCGCTCAGTCCGGGGTTTGCAGCGCGAATGGCGGCGGGTGGCGACGGCGGCGAGGGGGCTTTGGCCGGTGGCCCTGCAGGAACCGGAGAAAACGTTTCCGGAGAGTGCCAGGCCGGGGTGGGGGATGGTCCGGACCGTCCTGACGGCATTCGACATCACCGAAGCGCGCCTGCGTTCGACGGGTCCGGAGCAGAGTGCGGACATCATCATCCGTCCCCGCGTCGAGCAGGTGCATGGGCACCAGTTCTACCGGGCGGCGGAACTGGTCGCCGCCGGTCGGGCGGCGGTCCGGGACTCGCTTCCGCTTCTCCTGACGGAGGATCACGGGAGACTCGCAAGGCTGGGATAGGGGTGTGGCAGTGCGCTCTGTGGTGGTGACGGCAGTGGGGGCGGCGGTTCCTCAAAGAATCCTGACCAACGAGCAACTATCGAACATTGTCGAGACGAGCGAGGAGTGGATTGTCCGGCGGACCGGCATCCGGGAACGACGCATCGCTGATCCAGGGACCGCCACCTCGGATCTGGCCGTTCTTGCCGCCAGAAGGGCGCTTGCTCGCGGAGACATCGGACCTGAGGAAGTCGGCCTTATCCTGGTAGCCACCAGCACTCCCGATCAATTGATGCCCTCCACCGCTTGTTTCGTCCAACACGCTTTGGGAGTACCCCAAGCGGCCGCTCTCGATGTCAATGCGGCCTGTTCCGGCTTTACTTACGCCGTGGCTGTTGGCCGGCAGTTCATTAAAGCGGGTACTTACAACACGGTTCTGGTGATCGGCGCGGATCTCATGTCCAGGGTAATCAACTGGCAGGACCGGGCGAGTTGCGTTCTTTTCGGCGGTGGAGCCGGTGCCGTGGTGCTGCGGGTCACCTCTACTCTAGCCCGTCTCCCTTTCACTCTCTCCTGGGAGCTGACGGCTCCGGGGCGGGGCTTCTTGAAATCCCGGCGGGGGGCTCGCGCCGGCCGGCCGTGGCGAGTCTCCACAACCCCTTGAAACCGGCGGAGGCGTTGACAGCAACTCCACCCAGTGCGACGTTGGATAACTCCGAGTAGGCGGTCAGGGCGACCAAGCGAAACATGGCCGGGTTCGACGCCTCGGTCAGCTACTTCCACGGGTGGGAAGACGTCCCGGATGTAAGGCTTGACCTAGGCTCCGGCCAACTGAATGCCTACTATCCCGCCGTGGACCGGGTCGGCCTCGACCTGGTGGGAGCGGTGGGCGATGCCGGCCTCTGGCTGGAAGGGGCCGTCAGCCACCAACCGGAGACGGACCGGAAGTATCATGAAGTCATCGCAGGCGCCGATTATACCACACGCCAAGGCCTCTACCTGGTGGGCCAGTACTACCGGCTGAGCGAGGGGCATCCTCTGGCCCTGGGCGAGGTGCGGGATTACGCCATGGTGGTCGGGCGGAAGACCGTCGGCGACAGCCTCACCGTGCAGGCGGGAGGCGGCTACGCCTTCAAGGGTGGCGCCACGGCCTGGCTGCCGGAGGCGACCTACAACCTGACCGACGGCACGGACCTGGTGGTCGGCTGGGTGGGCACGCCTAAGGACGCTGCCGATCCGCTCTTGAAACAGGCGCCCAGCCAGGCATATGCCAAGCTAAAGCTGAGCCTCTGAATTGACGGACAAGCCGCCCCCGGGTAACATAGAGGGAGAAGGGCGAGGGGGATAGACCGGAGTGCTGACGAACCGAAGCAAAGAGTTTCTCGAAAAGGTCAAGGAACTGCATGCGGAGACACAGGAGCCGATTCACTACACCACCGTAGCCGAGCTTCTGGGCGTCAGCCGCTGGACTGCCTACGACATGCTGAAGGCCTTGCAGGAAAAGGGCTACTTGCGCTCGGAATACTCGTTGGGTGCTTCCCGGGGCAAGAGCGGCGGGCGATCCCAGGTGTTGTTCGCTCCTACCGAGAAGTCCTTGCAGGCGGAGCCGGCCGCACAGGCCGGCTGCCCTGCGGACTGGTGCGAGACGAAGGACCGGGTGATGCAGTTCTTCCAGACCGTCGGCGGCTTGAAGCCGCAGGAGCTTCTCGACCGGATCCTGCGGGTGCCCAACATCGAGACCCCTTTGGTCTTCTGCGCCTATGCGGCCGGCCTGTTGGTGACCTTCGCCCGGACGCAGGCCTCACGCCGGGTGGCGTGGCTTAAGGCGATGCTTCTCCGATTCACGCGGCCCGAACTCGGCTTGGCCGGCTTCGCCGGGACACTCTTGGGCCTGCTCGTCACGGCGGTCGAGCCCCTGGGGATGGAAGACAGCCTGCTCAACCTCGTGGAAAAGTTCGAACAGAAACTGGAGCAAATGTCGAGACAGGAAAGGCGTCTCCTGCTCGATTTCGTGAAAGACGTCCTTCTGGCGTCGGAGACCGCCTCCTGACCCTGAGGCGTGACCGTCCGCCCTACACCTGCCCGGACCTCAGAATGGAAAAGAGGGGCCACAACCCGAGAACCAGAGCCGCGAAAAAGCCGATCCTTCCCAGCGGCACCCGGAAGACCTCGTTCCCCCCGGTGCGCTCGAGAAGCGACGTCCCGACGATGATACCGGCGGCGAGGATGCTGACGGCCAGACGATTACCCATCACGGTGAGGCGCTCTACGGCCGGTTCCAGTCCCTCGTGAACGTGGCGGACGGTGAGTTGGCCCCGGCCGAGTTTCTCCAGAACCCGGCCGAGTCTGACCGGAAGGTTTAGCACCGTCCTGCGGTAGTCTGCCAGCTCGTTCTCGTACCAGGCCTTCACCTGTCTCCAGGAAAGGCGCTGTCGGGCCAGAGCCTGTCCGAAAGGTTCGGCCACTTCCACGATGCTCAGAGTCGGATCGGGGCGGCGGGCAATGCCTTCCACGGTGGTCAGGGCTTTGGCCAGCAGAGTCAGGTCGGTCGGGATACGCAACCGGTGCTTGAAGGCCAGTTACAGCACGAATTGCATGGCCTCGCCTACGTTGAACTCTTTGAGCGGGACGTGATAGTACCGGCCGATCTCCCGCACCACATCGCGCCGCAGCTTGGTCAGGTCGGTTCCGGGCTCCACAACCCCCAGAGACGCCATGGCGGCCACGATTCTGGCGGGATTCCGGTGTACAATCCCCAAGACCAGACGTACGAGCTTACGCTTCGTCCATTCCTCGAGTTGACCCACCATGCCCAGATCGAGGAAGACGACCCGTCCTTCCTCATCGACCAGGAGGTTGCCGGGATGCGGATCGCCGTGAAAGAAGTCATCGACGAAGATTTGCTTGAGTAGGGCCTGGATGAGGGACTCGGCAATCGCCCGGCGACGTAAGCCCCTCTGCTTCAAGCGCTCGATCTCGGTGATCTTCGTCCCTTCGATGAATTCCAGGACGAGTACCATTTGGTCGTGTACTCGTGATAGACGCGGGGGAATCTCACCCCGGGTTGCTCGTCGAAGTTGTGACGTAAATGGTCGGCGTTCTGCGCTTCGAGCAGGAAGTCGAGTTCCTCTTGGAGTATCCTCGCAAACTCCTCGACGGCGCCGGAGAAGTTGTAGAGTGCCGCCCAGGGAGAGCGCCGCTCCAGCATCCCGGCGACTTCCGCTTCGATGTCAGTATCATCGAGCCCTTTTCGTACCGAGGCGTGACTAGCTGGAACAGGATGGCGGCTCCCTGTTGATCCAACGGCAAGTACCCGATCTCGTTGACGATGAGGAGCCCAGGAGCCAGATGCACCTTCATCCTGCGTTCAAGGCGGTTCTACCGGTCCGCTTTCTTGAGGTCCGCGATCATGTCGTGCGCGATGATGAAATAGACGCCCATGCCCTGGGATATCGCCTCCAGGCCCAATGCCACAGCCAGATGGGTCTTCCCGGCTCCAGGGGAATCGGCCACATGATGCTCATTATCCTCGGGATGTGGTCGTCTTCTATCCCTGGCATTCCCTCTTTGGGAAAACCGTCAGTGTGTTGCGCACCCACACAGTCGACGGTTCCCTCCAATTCGTTGTTGAGCTTCCGGACGGTACGCTAACGCATGTGCCGGCATGGGTCACCGACGCCCAGGCGGCCAGTGCGAGTCTGGTGGACGCACCTGTTTGCTCCGCCACATCGTTGGCCCAACTGGCAAGGGTAATTGCCTTTGCCCAGAACAGGATGATTCGATATTGCGTGCACGCCAAAGGGAACTTGCTGGTCCACAAAGACCAGTGAGCAACGTGTCTGACTGCCTGTATTGTGCCGACTCCTCCTTGGAGCGGCTTCGAGCCCGCCTCGAAATCCTTCTTGTACTGCGCTCCTCCGCAGGCGGGCAATCAGGCCAAGGATTACCGCCACGGTCCCTTCGACGCCTTCCTGCATAGTTTGGATAACGAGAAGGAAGGCAAGCTCATGCCAAAGTCCCTGGTCTTGCCGAGTATCCGGGCACATCGGCCATGTCGCGTGCTCTCGCTTCATTGCATATGGCGAACGACACCTCGCCGACGGGGAACGGAGGAGGAAAACCCGTGAAACGGATCTCCCTGGCGGCCGCAATCAAACGAATACTCTCCGGCCCCGCGCTCATGAACACTCTATTCGTCGTGGGGGTAATCATATGGGGCGGAATCTGCCTTAGACTCGCGCAGTCCCCGGCAGCGCCCACTCGACTCCTCTCGTTCGCGGCAGGGTATTTCCTTCTGCTTCTCAAGATAGGCATGACGTTTCGTTTCGGCCCCGCTGAACTGGCCCCCTTGCGCAGGTGCAAGTCGGTCGGGGCGGATCTGGCCTTTGCGGCGGTTCCTTACGACATCAGCATGTACCTCGCGCACCCGCCAGTTCAGAGGTTCTCGGTCCTACGGGTGAGCAACCCGGGCTGGATCTACCTGATGCTGGGAGGCATCACTTTGCTGGTATGGGCTGTTCATCTCTTCCCCTCCACAGTCGCGGAGAGCAACCCCACTGATGCGCAGATCGGATCCTGCGCCGTCGTGGGCAGCTCCTTGTACGCCCTTCGGTTGGTCCTTTACTCTTTCTGGGGGTGAGCCCGCATGGCGAGCGGATATGACGATCTCCTCATACTGGTAGCTGCCGGAGGATTCGCCGTAATCGCCGGGCTCGGCACGCGTTTCCTGCTTCTTTCCCTGCAGACGAGATGGAACGCCGCTGCGGAGAAGTTCGCCCGGAAGGATAAGGCAGTCGTCCAGGAGCTAGTGGGCAGTGCCGAGAGTGTTGTCGGGGGGCTGCTGACCAGTGCAAGGAGATGGAAAGAGCAGTATGCCGAGACAGGCTTCCATCTCCTCATACTGGAGGAGCTATGTCAGGTAGCTGCCCTCTTCCACAGTGCGGTCCCGCAAGATGAAGAAGGCTTCAAGGCCTCCATTACCAAGGTGCTCATGGTCGCCGTTCATTCCCTGCTGCCCACCAGTTCTGACGCACGCGCCGAACTGCTGATATATGACGGCCACAGCCTCGTTCAGTACTGCGCGTTCGTCCCTGACGGCGCACCTCCCTTCTCCGGCGCTCCGATAACCCCCGGCCAAGACGCGGCGGGCATCTGCTTTGTTGAGAAGAAATCGGTTATAGCTGAAGACTCGCGGGCGGTTCCCGCATCAAACGTCTCGGGGCACGTGGGGTGCCGCAGCCTTCTGTGCGTGCCGTTTCCGTCCGCAAACGGCGACCCCGCAGGTGTCCTGTGTGTCGACACACTCGCCCGGGACTACTTCAACGAGCAACATGCGAGGATGCTGGCGGCTGTGTCCAACCTGGTTTTCTCCATGTGGAGGACTTGGAGGACCCAGACGGCGCCTGGATGGTGCTTCCCCTACCATGCGGATGTTCGGGAGGTGAATGTAGATGAAGTACGTGACAGTTGCCTCGCAGAGGGCTGCAGCGTTCTTCCATGGCCCGGACGCCCACACGGGGCCTGATTACAGGGATGTCTACGCGGATATGATGGCGCAGGTGAATCCCAAAGACGTCATGCTAGATGATGAGGCAAAACAGATCGTCGAGGGTCTCCGAAGGGTCAAGGAGATCCTGAAGAATGAGTACTGATGTCACCGAGGGCGCACGCACTTCAACAACGGATGCAGGATACGGCCCCCTCTTCAGAGAACATATTCGCTGCGAGAAGTCCCGCCCCGCACGAGGATGCCTGACCGCTTTCTCTTCCTGGGAGGTGGAGGCTTCTCGCATTGTGCCTTGTGCTGTCAAGCCAGCGCGTCTAGAGGGACTTCTTCAACGTGAAGTAGTGGGTTCTAATGACTCCCTCGCTGAACATGACCGCATAGCTCACGTCGTACCCTTTGCCGCGAAGGCCGATGCCGCCTGAGTAATCCGCCGCGTCAAGGTTGAGTTCCGGGCCCATGGACACTCCGGCTCTCAGGGCGAGGCTGGGTGTAATCCAGGCTTCGAAGCCGCACGACACATTGCCGATCTCCTGTTCCGTCGAGCCTATTCCCTGCACGTCCGCAGCGACTGTAAACCTAGAGCCTGCCCGAAGGCTCGCCCCCGCTGAGTAGACCGGGGCGCGCACATCACCTTCATCCTCCTCAAGCCTGTCCAAGGATATGTCCCTCGCAAGCACGCCCAAGGACAGTGCCCCATAGCTCAGGACCAGACCAACGTCAGCGGAGAGTCCGCCCCGCTCTTTGTCTATCGCCGGGAAGTCCTCGCCCCCGAGCATCCGGTACTTGAGCCCTACGCCCAACGCGCCCCAGCTGGCGAACTGCTTTCCCACCATATAGCTCAGAGTGTGTGAAGAGGAGACCTCCTCACCCGCTTTCCATCTTACGTTCGCCCACCCGAGGCCCCCGGCGCCTGCCTCGCGCTCAACGTCGGTTACCGTGACAAATCCCAAGCCCCCTTCTTGCGTGATGTTGCCGAGTCCTCCACCCAAACTCAAGGTAAGTGTCTTGTCTCCGAGCCCGAAGGCGGCAGGGTTGGAGTATAGTGGGTTCGGCTCGTCCCACACCGCCACGTACGCGTAGCCCATGCCGATGAGCCTGGCGTCAGGCAAGAGAGGACTCACAGCCGAACCTGAATCCCAGGGCATGGGCACGGAAGCCGCGCACACGATAGCGGAGGCCATAACCAGAACAAACACCGTGACTGCAGCGAGAACCATGCTGATTGGCCTCACTGATCTGCCTCTCAACTGGCCACACCCCTTTCGTGCTGCTGATTTGCCCGGTATCCAGGGGGCAGGCTACAGAATCTTGGGGGTTATGAAGATCACGGTCTCGGTCTCAGTTGCAGCTTTCTTGGTGCTGCTGAAGAGCAAGCCCACGACAGGCAGATCGCCCAGGAGCGGGACCTTGGACTTGACCTCGTGCTCAGACTTGAGGTTCAGTCCTCCTATGACGATGGTCTCTCCATCTTTGACCCTCAGGGTCGTGGACACGCTTCTTCTGTTCACCTGAGGCAGCCCGCCCGACACCGCGACCGCGTCGCTTACCTCTGGCTGAATCTTGATGAGTATCTCCCCATTGTCAGAGATTCGCGGCGTGAACTTGAGGGAGATCCCTGTCCGTATCGTCTCGAGCCTCGTGCTCGTGGTGCTGTCAGTACTCGTGTCAATGACCAAGTACTGGTCTCTGCCCAGGAATATCTCTGCAGACTCGCCGTCGAGGGCCGCAAGTCTCGGCGTGGCGTGTATCTCGGCCTTGCCGTCGTCCACAAGCAGTCTCATGGATGCGACTACACTCTCAAGCCCGCCCTGGATAGTGAGTTTGCCGCCCCATATGCCTCCTACGAAATCCACGAACCCCGAAAGAGGTATGGCGGGATCGGACTCACCCCGGCTGCCCTGATAACGCCAGTCGGTCTTGAACGACTTCCCGGTGTCTGAGGAGACCTCAACTACCAGGACTTCCATCAGCACCTGAGGTATTGGGCGGTCGATCTGGGCAAGATCCTCCTTGATTCTCTGTATCATGGCGCGGGAGCCCGTTATGACGAGAACGTTGTCTGTTGTGCCGACTTTGACATACGGTGTGAAATGGTCAGATAGAAGACGGGCAGCGTTCTCCGCCTTCACGTACTTCAACTTGACAACCTCCGTGTTGCTCAGAAGTGCGAAGGTGGGGTTGTCGCTGGCGGCGGAGCCCACCAGATAGTAGTCGCCGATCTTGACGAATGTGTACCCGCCCGGCGCCAGGATCATCTCGAGTGCCTTCTCCAAAGGCACCTCATTGAGTTCTAGGGTAACCCAACCTTCGACGGTGTAATCTGGGATTATGTTGACTCCTGTCTGCGCGGATACGTCGCGGAGCACGCCGAGTATATCAGCGCCGTCGAAGACATTCGTCACCAGTATCTCTTGGGCGCCAAGAGGTTGCACGCCGAAGGCTACGCTGAGCGTCATGACAAAGACGATGAAGGCTGCGAGACTCGGCCTCCTGAGTTCTCTGACCGCAGGGTGCGACATTGAGATCCTCCTCCAATCTATCAGGTAACCACCCGGAAGGAGCTGATTGATACATCTGCTCTTAACTCACTTGACAGCGAAGTTGAGAGTCGCGTAGGCCGGTGTTTTGGCCCCATATCTCACGGCGACCTCAAGGACGTACTCGCCGACTTCGAGGGGCTGTGCATAGGTCGTCCTGAGGATCCTCTCCCCGCCCGGGAGCACCACGTTCTCAGACTCCCCGAGGTCTGCGGAGTAGACTTCCACAAGCGACCCGGGACCTATATACTCGAGTCCGGGAACACTCTCGGGCATCACGCGTTTGAAGAGGGTGAAGACCGTTGACGGCTTAAGGTGAGTCGTGCCGGTGTTTCGAAGCGTAGCCTCGAACACGTGGCCAACGGAGGGTCCGCCGTCCCGTAGGTCCAAACCAGCAATCTCCGCCTGGGGCGGGCTCTCCTTGCCGACTGTCAGGAAGACTGTGGTTCCAGCCTCTCCAGTCCAGCCGGCGCCGTCCACCGGAGTCGCCGCGAACACGAGATCGGCGTACTTCCCGCCCGCTTCGCCCTTTGGAATAGATATCACAATTCTGACAACCTGTCGTGATCGTGGAGCCAACTGAAGGCTCGCTGGCCGCAACTCAATCCACTGCGCGCAGCTGGATTCGGTCTCGGAGAGACCCTCCTGAACCAGTTCGCCTTCGACGTCATATTCCAGCGGCAGGGGCTTCCCCTCGACTCGAATCGCCTGGTCCGACTTGTTCTCGAGCACGACAGACCGAGCCACTACGGCCCCGGCAGGATAGCTCAGAGCTACCTCCGACGGCTCAGCAGTGAACGGGGCAATCACGGTCTGCCTGATTCCCTCTGCGTCGGCGGTCGCGCCTGCTTCAGTCGGACCTACAGTGAACGGGACTTTCGCCACTGCCGGCCTGGTCCCGCCGTACTTGAACGCCAGGTCCGCTATGTAGTCTCCCGGCTTGAGCCCTGCCGGCAGTATCGACGACAGTCTCACAGAGGCGTCGGGCAAAACCAATCCCCGGCCAGCCCCAAGCGGGATCTGCCTGAGGCGCCTACCTGTAGAATCCCGGAGGGTCAAAGTCCCTTGGACCAGGGCGTGTATGTTGCCTTCGTTTTTCACCTGCGCGGAGAGCATCAAGGCATCGTTTCCGTAGGCGCTTGCCAGGCGGTCGTTCTGTGACGCGCTTTCGAGCGTGAACCCCTCGATGTTGATTAGTCGCTTCACCCTGGGAGATTGAACGGAAAGCTCGACTACGGTAGCCATCCTATGGACGAACCGTGCAGACGCGAGTGCCGTGTCTCCCGGAGCGCGCTCATCCGGAACCAGCTCCATCACTACTGCCGCGTACTTTCCCCCGTAGGCCGTTCTCGGGACTGCGACAGTGCCTATCAGCGAAAGGGCTTCGCCGGGACCCAGGACCGCGTTGTCGGTGGACAGTTTGATCCAACTCGCACATGAGTGCTTGGACTCCCCCAATTCGACTACCTGGTAATCTCCGTTTGGCTTCTGCGTCAAGTCCATCGTCTTGACCTTGAAGCGGGCCGTTGAGGACTTGCTCTCGTTGATCAGCAAGATCGTGAAGGTCCTTGTGGAGCCGGGGGACACTGAGAGCTCCACCCGCAATGGGGTCAGGCTGAGAGTAACCTGGGCGCCTGCGATTCCGCACACGATAAACAGCAGGATAACAAGTATCCCCAATGACCGCCAAGCCCGCGACCCCACACGACACGAGCCCGGTTTCGCCCTCATAGCACTCCTGAAATGCGCTAACCGGGACATCATCAACGTCTGTCTCCTCTCTTATTCGATCAGGGGCGGCGGCGATTGCCTGCCACCCCTGATCACCAGGCATGTTACTTCACCCCTGGGGTGATATGGGCCTGCAATGAAGGACTGTCTGCCGATTCCCTCAGTCTCACGATACTGACCTCTAGCCGGACAATGTCAGTTACTACTGAATCAGATCCGCCCAGCCACCGGTCGTCGGATCCACCCAAGGCTTCATGGTCTGAAGCACCAGAGTGATGGTGGCCGTGTCCTCGTATTCGCAGGCACTGTTGCACTCCACGACCTGGATCTTGTTCCAGAGTTTCCACGACAGTCCTGCGTGGAGAGCAGCGGAGTCTGGAACCAGGTCATCGTCGTTGTTCAGGTCAGCCGCTCTCACCCAACTTGATGATGTCGGGGCGGGAATCGTAGGTCCGAAGGCATACCAGGTGTCGATGGTCTGCTCGACACCGCCCGTCCCCTGGTAGGCGAGGTCTGCAAAGCCATCGTAGTTGATAGCCACGGCGCCATTGCTCTTCAGCGTGGCGGTGATGCAGTCAGTCGCGTATGTGCCAGGCTTCATGACCCTCCAGTCCCACCTGGTGCCGGAAAGCGACCACTCTATCCATTGGGCGACCGAGGCATGGGTAGTGACATCGACCGTCCAAGTCTGCTTGTTGCAGCTGCCCTGGGCTGTTACACTGGTCCACGCGCGAGCGAGAGCGGAAGCCTGCCCGACCGCCTGGCTCACCCACACGCCGTCCACCAGCTTCCAGGTCTCTTGCTCAATAGCCCCTGGCCATGGCAACTGTGCACCCGCTGGCACAGCCACGAGCGCGATCAGCGCGAGCGCTAGCAGAATCTTCTTCATAGCTGGAGCCAACCTCCTCTACTTACCGGTCTCTCGAAGTTCAGTCTCTGGCTCGGCCCAGCCGAGCCACCTCTCGTTGGTGCGACAGTCCTTCGCTGCTCCCAAACTCCTAGGTCTCTGGATTCGACACCCTGTGTTGCCGCAGGTTTCCGCTCGGCCAAGCCGTCGGAGCCTCGCGTCAGTTGTTACTGGCTGTGAACGTGATCACCCCCGTGTTCTCGTATTCCGCAGACGAGTCTTCCTCGCCCGCGCTTATCTTCGCCCACATCTTCAGAGTCGCCGGCGCGGTCGGGCTCAGCGCGATTGGCGCCACGGGGTCGGAATTGAGAGCATTCGCGCCGATCCACCCGGACAGCTCTACGTCAGTGAGGTCAGTTCCGAAGCCGTAGTAAGCGTTGATCACACTAGTCCCGCCGGTCGAGCTAGTGAGGTCGCCAAAACCCTCGAAATCCATGGACAGGCGGCCATTCCCCGTGAAGCTGATTGTCGTGGCCAGAGTCGCGTATGTCCCCGGTTTCGCAACACGCCAATCAACACGGGATGAGCTCAACGAAATATCTGCGTACCCTGTCTCCTCGACTCTGAGGTTGATTCCGCTAAGTTCGATGGTGGGAGCCCCACCGCCGGATCTGGGCCAGTACCGGAGACTCTCTGATTGCAGGAACTCGTATGAACCCGCAGCTCCGTATCCCGTCGACGATGTGGTGTAGACCTTCAACTTCAGACCAGCGCTCGAGCCCGGTGGCAGATCATTTGCCGCCCCAGTGCTGTTCCAACCCCACGTCACCCTCACCCTGCCGTCCGCACCCCGCGTTATGCCCAGAGTGTCGCTCCCGGCAGCCGGGTTCCCTGAGGGAAGCCTAATGAACTTGGACCCAGCTACTTCGTCGGCCGACAGTTCCGTTCCGAAGACAAGCAGCATCTCGAGCTTGTGCCAATTCGACTCGGTTGTGTTGACTATGGACACCGTCACTTCCCATTCCCCATACTCACCCGGTGGAATTAAGAACTCGCTGGTCGTCGTGTCTTCGGAGATGTTCGCGGTCTTTGCCGCGGCGGCTACGGTGAACCGAGAGTCTACCCTGCTTATGTCCTTGGCCCCCATATTCCCGTCGGCCCGGACTATGACCGGTAGACCTTTGCCAGCCTGCATACTCTCTAGAATACCCGGCCCCGGCAACGGAATTGGGCTTGGTGTCGGCGATGTCCAATCGCCGACAATCGGACTGACCAGCAGATCATACGCCCCCCTGTCGCCTCGAACCTCATCCGGATTCTGTCGCGCTATGACCGACCCGCATGGAGCATTACGCGTTCCAGCCTTGCCCAATAGCAGGTATGCGAGTTGAGCTCCGGCGTCGATGTAGTAGACCCCGGGCGCCGAGAACTGCAGTCTCCCGTCTGCGTCCCTTGCGGTGACTACCGTTACTTCCGCCCGCGCAGCCTCCCCGGGTCCGAGATCCCCAACGTTCCATACGAAGGCATCCCGAAACTGGAGAAGCCCTTTGGTGTCGCCAGTCTCAATCATGGCTTTTCCAGCCGGCCTTCCTGCAAGCGTCGCCCTGAGAGCGGTCCCGTACTCATCTCTTACCTTGACCTGTGTCATGGGCACATCGTTCGGGTTTCTGACGGTGTACACAACCTTCCATTCCAGTCTTCTACCAAGAGGAGCGATGAACAGATCGTTCGACGCCGTGCGAATGCCCTGGGAGACAGGAATGAAGTCCACGGTAAACGCTGCCGTCCTAAGATCAGGCTCAAATGTAGCTGTCGCTCGTATAGGGAGTACTGAGGCCCCTGCCGTGGCGAACCCACCCAGTGCCGAAGTCCCGTCCTGCTCGGCCGTTGCGTAGGGGTTCACCGGCGGAAGTTCGCCCCACCCTATCATAGGGTCCAGCCTAAATACTGTCAGAGGTTGGGCAGACCCCATCACGCTGCCCATGAGAAACAGCCCAATTGCTAGTACGATGGCTATGCATCGCTTCGCCATTGATAGCCCCCCTTGCGCATTGCCACTGCCGTCCCACCAGCGAGATCCAGGGGTTAACATCTGACTGCCGTGCGCTGAGCTTCTATGCCCTCCGGCAGGAGTCCTTCAATAATTTTCCAACAACATGGCGCACAGTTGTTGATACACCGGGATACATTCCCGGACCCTGGTGTGTTTCATCGATTACGCAACGCTTCACAAGCGGAATGCCGCAACGTTGTCGATTAATTTGAGAGCGCCAGCATACGCCCAATTTGGGCCTTACCACCCGCTTCGTACTTCCCTTGAGGCTTATCGCATCGTCGAGGGGATCCAGGTGAAACCTGGGCAGGAAACAGCCGTACGTCGAGACGCTTGAGGGAATTGCGCGGACCGAAACTAGAAAGTCACGGCCTCTGTTCTCTGAGCATCGCGATGTTTAAGTATGTTTTCAGAACTTCGAGGCCCATTCTCATGCTTCACCGGTCCC